>CALCMV010000286.1 GCA_937967535.1 uncultured Saprospiraceae bacterium | reverse complement strand
CCATGCTTGTTGGTGGCGTTTGAGGAGGCGGTCTGTGCCTTCGAGCATTGCGAATATTGTGAGTCGCTCGGCTTCATTATGCGGGTCATCGTAATGCTCTGTGCTACAAGCAGATGCGACTACGCTAAAGGTATAAGTTTGCCCCGCTCGTAGCTTTTTGTAGAACTTCATCAGGTGCATATTATAGTCCCAATCTTCGTGTACGATGTCGGGTTCGCTGCCATGTGCTTCTTCAAAAATAAAGCTATTGGATGCCGCCACAATATGCTTGCCCGAAGGACTCTCGCCCACCGAAGTCATCAATGGAATTTTGACATGGGGACGGTCTATTTCGGCGTAATAATTTCGGACATCATTGAGGTGATTCGGTGCTTCGATGACGCTCATTGGGGTAATTTCGACGTTCTTTTTTGCGGTGATTTCTACCGTCGTGAGGGCGGTGTAAGGCAGGTGGCGGAGTGCCATCATGGTTGTCTTGACACTGACTTTATCGCCTACATCGAAGGTGGTGGTCAGCGCAGCGTTTTTCATGTCGAGTGTTTGTTTATAATCGGAAATATCGCGGATGCCGGTGCGTCGCCTGTCCACATCGAGATTCATATTGACGTGGTTGAAGGTTTTGAGGATATTCGATACGCGACCTCTTTGGTAGTAGTCATATACACCATTGAGTACCACGTCTTTGACACGCATAGGTTCGGGCGAGGAGACGATGCCGACCATGCCGTTGGCTACCGTTACGCCGTAGTAGTTGTTTGGGTCAATGTCGTCGGCTGTGATTTGCCATGTGTTGTTTTTTTGGGCAAAAATTGAAAGGGAGATTAGGGTGAGGATGAGTGTGAGTAGTTGGTTTTTCATTTCTTTAATCAATGGTTTAGCTGTAAATATATCAATTAAAGATAGGGTGTTTTGTACACTTTTTATAAGTGGTAAAGGTCATTTTTTTAGTTTTGAATTTATATTTGGTATTATCTATCAAAAAAAGGGAGATAATACCAAATATAAACTCTTATCTGGTATTATCTCCCTCTCAAATGACGATTATTAACGCTGTATCACACCACGCAACATTCTGCCATTTCCTGATAATTTGGTTTATCAGAAGCTTGTTTGTGAATATATCTTTCTCGTATTGTGCCGTTGCGGATGACAAACACGCCGGGCATTTGGAAAGCATCGCCGAGGAATTTGCCTAAGCCGTATTTATTTTTCATGTGGGCTTCTGCACCGCGTAGCCAGACATTGAAGCCGAAAAGCTGCTGAAAACTGCCTTTGACGAGTCCGAATTGCTCATATAATTTACACTCCGGATCGCAGATATGGACGGGATTGGGGATATTGAACCGTTTAAAATATTCTTCTGCGGTCTTTGCATCTGACATGTGTACGAAGACAATTTTCACACCGCCGTTTTCAATCTCTATTTTTTTCTTAGAGATTTCATCCAATGCTTCCCGACAAAAGGTACATCCAAAGTGTCGTAAGAATACCATTAGAACAGGTTGATTTACAGATATTTCCTGTACAGTTTCACCTGAACTGGTCATTACATTGGTTAGTATGTCACTCATATCATTACCTATTTCCATTGCACTCAATATCGAATGTGACAGATAAACAGTCTTTTACGGGGAAAGTTTAAAGTACATCTTCGCCAAATTTTGAATTATGAATTTTGAATGACAAATTCATTTAAATTATATTTTGTTTTTGCTGAAAATTAAAAATTAACAAATTAACTATTTTTTTATTCAAAATTCATAATTGGCGAACACATTTCTTAGAGTATGACTCCAATTAAAAATGATGTACTAAGATAAGAAGAATTTTAAAAGTTAACAATTTTAAAACAAAGAAAACATGCAAAATCGTATGCTGCACGACGAAAATTCAAAGGTCGCTTAGGAACGCGACAAAAATAACTTTACCATTTGGCTGCTTCTTTTGTACTTATTTTCCACCTTGAAATCAGTTATTTATCCCGATAAACGCCCTCTTCCAAGACGACCCCGCTAGCTATCGGGGAAGTACAAAATAACCTACCCAAGCTGGTAAACTTATTTATGCCGCGTTCCTTAGAGTTTTTGATGAAAAAACTCTAAGCGACGCTCAATCATATTTTTAATCGGGTACACAATTCTCAATAATAATTTCTGTATCTGCATTTGCGTCTGCATTGAAGCCATTATCGAGTTGAATACATTGACCGGCTTTTAATGAGACATTTGTGGAAGCAGGAATGGTACCGGCACTGATGACTTCGTTTTGTGCATGTACCGTACCTGTCGAAAGGCTTGCTGTACCCAAATCAATAATCGGGTCGCAGGTTTGCCATGCGGATGTATTTGCACAAAATGCTGTTGTTTCTGAAGAGCCAAATTGACCGCCGGAAGCCAATATATTTCCATTCTGGTCAGTGACATTATAAGAGCCCATGCCAAAAGCACAACAAATACCATCTCCGTAAGCATCACTGATAATGAAATTGTAACAATCATCAGGCAGGCAGACGGTTTCTACTACCGTTGAGCCATCGGGCTGACTGCCATATGTGCCACCGGAAGCCACTACTGTTCCGGCATCATTGGTGATTTCCCAACTGGTTTCTTCGGGGTAATTATCCAGATTGATAGTAATGGTCAAGTCGGCACATGGCGGACATGGCGGACAGGAAGTACCACCACAGTCTATACCCGTTTCATCTCCGTTTTGAGCGCCATCGTCGCAAGTAGGCTGAGTGCAGGAAGTAAGGCAAGTCGCTGTATTGACACGATTGCGAATAAGATTGCCGGGTTGTGTGCCAAAGCCCAAATTAAAATTAATTCCTACCCCGTTAACCAAGTGACAATAGCTCATAATCGTACCTGCTGACGGAATCGGTCCATTGCAGCCTTCACTAAATCCTTCGGCGGGTCCGCAGCCGTCGATAGGTGTCCCGTTGCCATTCCATACACAGCCGTGGGTGTGTGGCGAGCCGAGATTGTGTCCCAGTTCGTGTGCAATCACATTGACATCCCATGAGTAGGCGGGTACGTTGTTGAAAGCCCCATGAACCCCGCTTGCACCCGTATTTCTAGAAGAGTTACATAAGACATTCAACCAAGCAACACCACTAAGGCTGTTGCGATGTATCAGATGCACGAAGTCGCCTTCCGTTCTGCCATAGTTTTGTGCATCGAGGTCGTCGAGTTCGGTGTTGTTGCCATAAGGTGAGGGTACATTCCATATCCGCAAGAAGCTGATTTCGACAGCAATATTCTCGTTGTCATACAGCGTAGCGACTTCGGTAAATACACCGCCGATGTAATTTGTGATGTTATTGACATTCGACCCCAGATGCTGGTACAAGGAATAATCCGCCTCTACATGCACACGTACACAGTTCATCATAGATTTTTCGACGGCAATATTGTCACCGATAATCGTAGGTTTGTCTCCCTCAATAGCTTTGCAAGAAAAATCGGATGTGACATTCAAATCCTTATTCTTATATAAGATATGAGCATCGCTTTCAGGCACTTTTCCTAATGTATATTGTGCATCATTCAATTGTATCAAACCCAATATTTCATCATCAAAAAATGAAATAACAGCAAGGCTTTTGTCTGCACCTTTTACCGTTCCACGATAGTGTGTCCCGATGTCAATTTCTAAGTTAGTATCAGGCTTGGAAGCAGCCACCGCACGAAAATCATCCGTAAATATTTTGGTTTTAATCAATTGCAATTCGGTATCTGCTCCGGCTATGGGAATGGTGATACGCAGGTATTCGCTGTCCTTATTTCTGATAGTTTGTACGGTTTGAGTTTGTATTTGGAAAAATTGTTTGCGACTGAGTACCTCATCTGTGATTCGACTTTTCAATTCCTCATCGGCAGGCATCGCTTCTAATGGTGTGTATGAAGCGGCATTTTGGATTTGAGCGAGATTTTGGGAGATTTTTTCGCTGATTGCGTTCTGTGCATTTACAAATTGGCTGAAAAGCATGAGTATTGCACAAATCAATAGTTGATTGAAGTAGAAAAATTTCATAAAATGCTTTACATAGATAAAAAATTAATTTGTATCAAATGTAGCTTATTTTTAATCCATATAAAACATTTTTACGTCATTAAATGAGGAAAAATTATAATTAATGATATTGTAAGACAATTAGTTCACATTTCGCGTAAATGGAAATAAGAAAATTAAAATTTTTTAAAATTAAATTTGGATTTATTGTTATAAAAAGATGTTAAACAAAATTTTATTTTAAATAAAAATATTAATATGTTTTAATTTTTAATAAAATTAAAAA
>CALCMV010000285.1 GCA_937967535.1 uncultured Saprospiraceae bacterium | reverse complement strand
TTGCTTCTTGGTCTCTTTCACCTCCACAGCTTCTGCTTCTTCCGGTGTTTTATTCCCCAAATATTGCGGCAAATCCATACCAGCCATATTAAAAAGGTCGTTCATCGGTGGAACGGATTTGTATAAGCCGGAAATAAATTTGGAGGTCGAATTACCCTCGCCTTCCTGCTGATTACCGCCTTCCCAAACGGTGACTTTATCAATTTTAATATTCTTAATTGCTTCGACTTGCGTTTTGACGAGTTCGGGCAATTTATCAGCGACCATCAGCAAGACAGCATCTTTCGAGTTATTGCCGGCTGAGTTGACGAGCTTCTCAAAACCTTCTGCTTGCTTGCTGAGGAGTTCGTACATACCGCGTGCTTCGGCTTCCTTGCGGGCATAAATCGCGTCGGCTTCACCTCTTGCGATGCGTCGGCGTTGTTCGGCTTCGGCTTCGGCTTCGATTTCGAGTTTGCGCTTGGCGATTTCGGCATTTACGATGGCATCTGCCTCTTGGCGTGCCATCTCGCGTGCTGCACGCGCTTTTTCGGCTTCTTCCTCTGCGCGGTAGGCTTCTTCGAGTGCCTTTGCCGCTTGTATTTTCTCAGAAGCGATAGCCAAACGCTCGGCTTCGGCTTCTTGCTGACGACGCAGTGCATTGGATTTTGCGATAGCGATTTGGGCGGTATTTTCCCCCTCTACGGCATCGGCATTGGCATTGGCTTCACCAACTTTCGCAAGTGAATCTGCCTCCGAAACCTTAATACGTTGGTCACGCTGTGCATTGGCTTCACCGATGCTACCATCGCGATTTTTCTCTGCCACTATTTTCTTGGCTTCGTTAATCGCCTGAGCAGCAGCCTCTTGTCCGAGTGCGCGAATGTAGCCGGATTCATCTTTGATGTCCGTCACGTTGACGTTGATGAGTTTCAGACCGATTTTGCGTAACTCCAAACCTACATTGGAAGATACATTGGCGTAAAACTTGTCGCGGTCGGCATTGATTTCCTCAATATCCATCGTAGCAATAACGAGACGCATTTGCCCCACAATAATATCGTGTGCGAGGTCGCGGATGCTATCCATTTCGAGTCCGAGTAAGCGGTCTGCTGCGTTGGTCATCACCCCTTCTTCGTCAGATACCCCAACGGTAAAACGCGAAGGCACATCCACACGGATATTTTGCCGACTCAATGCGCCCTGCAAATCAACATCAATCGAAATCGGGGTGAGTTCTAAAAAGGCATAATCCTGAATGACGGGCCACACAAAAGCAGCACCACCATGAATACATTTGGCAGAACGTCCACCACTTGTACGTCCGTAGACCACAAGGATTCTATCCGAAGGACAACGCTTGTAACGCGATGCCGCAAATAATAACATAAGAAAGGCGAGTAAAATGAATCCGCCTATAAGTGCAACCATTCCTGTAAGCATAATCCTTTAATTTTAAATGAGTTAATAATTTATTTTGTGTGAATTTATAAAATGTATTTCTCAAACACTTAACTTATACTTTAAATCTATTACTTTATCAAATAATACATTTTCATCTAAGAAGTGTTCTGTTTTTAATCGTAAAATTTCTCTATCCGGTCTTCTCTTAGAATATTCAAGTTTAATAATTTGTATATCTTCTAAAAGGTCTTTGTCTATACCATCAAGTTCTTGGAGTTCTTTTTCAATTTCTTCGATAAGGTTGTTGACTGTTTCTTTATTAAATTTTTCGGGATTCTTGAGTCTTTCCAAGACTCGAAGAATGCCTTTTTGATCTAGGAGTTTTTTTATGCGACCTTGATATTCTTTATCTAATCCTTCATAGTATATTTGTCCTCTTGGTGTGATTTTCCATACTAAACCAGATTTTTGATTATAATGAGATAAGTATCCTTCTGCACCAAGATAGTTCATTATATCTTGCACATCACTTGAGCCATACCCTTCCTTCATCATATCTATTATCCAAAATGGACTCAATGCAAACGTTGGATTAGCTTTTCGATTGAAGTAATACACCGCAAGCAAGTGGTCTATAAATTCTTGATACTTCATGTTTTTACAAGTTTAAACACTCTTTTTTTATTGTTCATTACAAAAATATCAAACGCTTCGATTCCCTGAAAATAACCTAATAACGAATAATTTATTTTCATGTTTTTGGCTAATGCAACACTTATCCCAATTTCCGTTCCTTCTATTTTAAGTCTTATTTTGTACACATCAAGTTTCACTTCTGAATTACCAAATACGATATTAGTTGTATCAAAAGGTGTTGCAGATTCAAAGAATCGCTTATTTCTTTGGTGCAGAATACTAATAGATGCACCGGAATCTATCAAAAAATTTTCGGTAAAAGGTGCGCTCGAAACATTAATTTCGGGTATTTCAATAATTGCCGGAACTATGGGATAATGATACCGGGAATGTCGCTCTTTGTTGAGTGTTCTTGATTGTATTTTGTATGGAAATTCTATGGTCAATTTATTGGCTTTTGTTTGTAATCCTTGTAGGAAACATGCTCTTACTGTTTCACGCTAAATTAAGCATTTTTTTCTCATATTTGAATTAAATACCCAATTTCGCTACTTTCATATTTATAGATAAATGTTTTTTATCTGTATTTTCCACTAAAATACACTTTCAATCATATTTCACCAATTTTTTTCGACAATACTAGTGTTTTTGACGATTTTATATGTGTAAAATCTAAAAAAGGATGAGTTCACTGCGGTTAATTTCAAATTTTGGTGGAATGTAAAACGATTTTGCAAATCGTTCTGCCCATTTTTGAGCAACGATTTACAAAATCGTTTTACCTTTCAATTATCTCAAAATCCAATACTGCGCTACATCAGTTGATTCAATAAAAATCTTCCCTTCCCGCTTGTAAAGTCGCCCGATGGTGATATTCAATTTTGGATAATCATCGCCCAATTCTTCAAAGCTAATCAGGTAATCGTTCATATCAATTGAGCCGATGAGTTCTTTGCGTTGTGCGCTTATATTGACGGTGCATTTGAAATCAAAATCGCTGCCGTTGGGCGTGATTTCATCAAAACGCATCGAAAAAACTTTAGGGTCATCTGACTGTGTATATTTACCGGTGAAGCGCGACCCCATCAATTCTTCTTGCGTGACGGGTGCGTTGTAGATGCTGTCTATCTTGTCAAATGCCACTCCGGTATATTCGCCGTTGGGGTGATTTTCGAGATATTTTCGGTAATAGTATTCGGTGTTTTTATCCACTGCCATGCCCCAGTCTTTACGTTCTTCGAGTGTGAGTTCAGGAGCTTTTTTGCCGCTGCCGCCACGCATCATATACATTCCCCCCAATGCCAAAATTGCCAATAAAGCGACGAGTGCTGCGACAGGTCCTTTTCGCAATCGGGTCTTGGTTTTTGGGGCTTGCATTACTTGGCTGCTTGTCATAGCGGCTTGTTTTTTTTCAGGCTTAAAAACGGGTTCGGTGGGTAAGGGTTTCACTTCGGGAATAGATTCTTGATTGAAGTGCCGAAGGAAAGAATCAACATTGCTGAATCGTTTTTCTGCACGAAAATTTGTCGCAATCCGAACCGCCGAAGCCACCTCTTCCGGATACTCAAAACCCACATCAAATGTATCCAAAATATTGCCGTCTTTTGCTTGTCCGGCTTCGGTCATAGCAGCATAAGGCGGCTGCTCATAACCCAAAGCCCGCCAATAGTTTTCTCCTTTGATAAAGGCGTACAAAATACTACCGAGTGTAAAGACATTCGCGCGGGAGGCACTCTCTACATCGCCCTTATTTAGGTATGCTTCGGGGGCGGCATGTGCCACTATAGATGATTCATTGACAGGGTATTGTATAATTCCATGTCCTGAAATTTTAATATCACCTTGCGGCGTAATGAGCAATTTATTTGCATCCAACCGGAAGCCGGACATGCGCTCTTGTACTTCTTTTATGCCTTGCAATAATCGGAGAAATATTTCTTTTTTGGCTTCCCAGGGGCGGTTGATACCTGCTGCTGTCCACTCACCTAAAGGTGTGCCTTTTATGTATTCACCGAGAATGATGACACTATCATCTTCCAACTGAATGAGGTCATAGGCTTGTGGCAAGATACTCAATTCTGATTGACGAGACATAGCTTCTTTGAGGCGCGTGACGAGGGCTTCGTCCGGCACTTCGCGGAGGTGTTCGAGGACATAATATTGTCCTTTTTTCGCTTGGTCGCGCAAACGCCATATCGTACCGTATTTACCTTCTCCTATTTCCTTTTCGACAAATACATTTGTAAGTTCGCCGATAGTAGGAATCGTTCTATTGATATTGATGACTTGTCCTGATTCTATCATTTTTTTAGTGAATGGTGACTATAATGTCTTCGCCAAATTTTGAATTATGAATTTTGAATGAGTGAATGATTTTAAATTATATTTTATTTTTTGCTGATAATTAATAACTAACAAATTAAGTATTTTTTAACATTCAAAATTTTTTATTCAAAATTGGCGAACACATTGTGAATAGTGGCTGGTTAGAAACGATGGCTTTTGTGAAAATATTGGACGTAAAACGATTTTGTAAATCGTATGCGTTTGTGAAGAAACGATTTGCAAAATCGTTTTACGTTCTATTTACTTTCTCTTTCAAAATAAGCCCTTAAATCTTCGATTTGTTGGTTGCTCATACGTTCTAAAGTGTAGTTGGGCATGTACTGTCGTTTGCCGTTTGTAGTGTAGCCGTAGCTGGTGACGTGGTATGTGGAGTAGCGGGTATATTTCGTAAAATTGCGCCTCATAAAACGCATGGTCAGCTTAGAATCATCCAAGACAAACATGGAGTAGCGACCATTTTCGTGGCAGTGTTGGCAGCCCAAATCATAAATCAATTTGCCTTTGTCGGCATCGCCTTTTAAGCCATAGCCTTTCTGTAAATTGTCTGGTTTTTCATTGAAGGTGGCGGGGGCGGCTTGCTGGTATTTTGACTTGATAAATTGCACTAAGTCAGTGGTTTGTGAATTGTCGTTGATGCCGTTCTCGATGCGTTGGAGGTCGGCGTCGGAGAGTTTGAGGTCGTCCATTTTCAATTGTAAAGTCCACAAATATGCCAATACACTTTCCAATTCCCACTCCTTCAATTCGCGCCCCTGAGCGCACTCGACGGCACAAAGTTGGATGGCTTCGCGGAAGTTAGTTTGGGCAGGTTTGATTTTTTCGGCATCGTATTTTTTAGCGTAATCACCGTTGTACCATGATTCGCGGTTAACTGCACCGTATAGAGTCGTTCCCTGCAAAAAAGGTAGTCCGTTTGCTTGTGCATATTGGAGTCTTGCCTCCGGGTCGCTTATGCTCAAAGTAGGGTCTTCACGCTGCACATTATGGCAGGAAGTACAGACGAAATGTTTGCTTTGGCGACGACCTCCCTCTGCTGTTTTTGAACTCAAACCATTCAACACGATATTTTTACCGATAGCCACCGCATCCGTATTTATTTCATTTTGAATGTGATTTGGTGCAGTTTCGCCGAGTTGTTGGAGGATTTCTGCAACAGGCGTATTTTTATTGATTTTGAAATTATTTTTATCAATAAAAGTATTTGCAGCGAGGATTATTATACTGCTTATCAAAAAGATAGCAAAAGCGATATTTTTCATGATAATGGAATTTACCACGACGTAACACAGACATTCCTATCTGTGCTTGTGCGGTTACAGACAGGAATGTCTGTGTTACGTTTTTACAAATTAAACAAACGAGAAATCGTAAAGCCCAATCTAAATTGCCCTTCTCCCCACAGGGAATTGGTATAGGGAATGTAGTCGGTTTCTGCCATGCCGCGTGCATTGGTGAGGTTGATTTGGAAGATGTGTCCGCCGGTGTCAATTTCCAATCCGAGACCGACGGGCAGTGTGTATTCTCCGTTTGAATGTTGTTCTGAAAAAGGCGCGGTGATGTCAATTAATAAGGCATAAACTTTGGAGAGTTGAATCCGCGTAGCTGCACCAATGCTGAAGATGTCATTTTGGACATCAAAGCGCGTGATATTGCGGTGGATGTAACTCGGCGTGATTTGTAGGGAAAATCTATCGCCAAATTTGCGGGCAATATGTGCTTGATATACATAAGAAAAACGATGTGCGTATTGCTCGAAACGATTGAGGGCTTCGGGATTTTCGCTTGCTTGCATGGTGCTAAATCCTGTTCCGGCAAGTAGTGTGACCGAGACGGGTATTTTATCATTTTGCCATAGTGCGCGGTATTTGATTTGCCCGTTGATGAGTGCGCGGTGTGGTCCTGCGCCTTTGGTGCGTGTGAGTCCAATGCCCAAGCTGTTCGACAGACCGTATTGGAAACCGATGAGTACATCAGCCGCATTTTCGAGACCATAAAAGGTGGGCCAACCGCCTGCACTGCCCGCAAAATCGCCAAAACGATGCCCGATACGGATATCGAGTTTGTTTTTTTGCAAAGTCTCTACCGAATGGGTATTGATGACACGAGTGGATTTGAAGGTGTTTTGTACGGATTCGCGCTCTTGTGTGTATGCGTATGTAATACACATAGATACAAGGAATAACATGATTATTTTTTTCATCACTGAATAGTGTTTTATCTGTCTGCAAGCCAAGGCTGTTAAGATTATCGGCTATCGTCTGATTTAATTTTCAGGAAATCCGGCTTCGAGCCAGCACATAAAAATGTCGAGTTCTTGGGGTGTCATATCTATCGGACCGGTGGCATAATTTGGTGGCATACCGATGTTAGGGTCGTCTTTTTGGGTGATAACTCGGTCTTCGATAATACCGTTTTCCAAGCGCGAAAACATTCCTTCGTAAGTGGTATAATCTCCCGGCGCAGCACCACTATGGCAGCCTGTGTAGGCACAGTTGGTTTCTACTATCGTCCTGATATTCAGGTCGTAAGATGCAGGAATGGTATCGCAAAATTCGACGGGAGTGACAATGGGTTCGTTCAAATTATCGTAGGTGCAGGAGCATATGATGACCATGCACGCCGTACCAAAAGCTAAGATTAGATTTTTCATGAATGTTTGTTCTAAATTGCCTTGTGGAGTGAGATGACAGGTATTTAGGAAGTAAGTGAAAGTACAAGTTTATCCCGTACAGTTGTCGGGAAAGTTTAAGTTTAAATAAATAATTCATTTTCAATGAATTATCATAATTAAAAGTGTTGCTTAGCATACTACTATACATGATAGGAAACTTGCCACAAAGTCACAAAGACATAAAGGGTAAATCGCTGATAATTAAGTAAATATAATTTTAAAAATTCTTTGTGTCTTTGTGCCTTCGTGGCGATGTATAGTAGTATGGTTGCTTAGTTCAGTCCAACCACTTAACGAGTAAATAATAACTCTCGCATTTGGACGGCTTCTTTTGTCCTTATTTTCCTCCTCGAAAACAGTCATTTATCCTGATAAACTCTCGCTTTCAAGAAGACCCCGATAACTATCAGGGAAGAACAAAATAACCTCGTCGAAATGCGGAATTTATTATTTACTCGTTACTAACTGATATTTTTTACTGCTCAAATTTAGTTTTTTAAATAAAAAAAAGAAAGCCTACCAGTAAAACTGACAGGCTTTTGTATTATTTAAGACAAAATTGATATTGATTAGTTTTGTAGTGCCTTCGCCATCATTTCGCCAATAGTAGCGGGAGATTTGACAACGTGAATACCACATTCTGCCATAATTTTCATTTTGGCTTCTGCGGTGTCTTCGTGTCCACCGACTATCGCTCCGGCGTGTCCCATCGTTCTGCCTTTGGGGGCGGTTTGTCCGGCGATGAAGCCGACAACGGGTTTTGTGCCGTGTTCTTTTATCCAATGTGCAGCATCGGCTTCCATGCTTCCGCCGATTTCACCAATCATAATAATACCGTCTGTTTCGGGGTCGTTCATGAGGAGTTCGACGGCATCTTTTGTGGTAGTTCCTACGATTGGGTCGCCACCGATGCCGATGCAAGTGGACTGTCCCATTCCTGCTTTGGTTACTTGGTCAACTGCTTCGTAAGTCAGTGTCCCTGAACGGGATACGATACCGATGCGTCCCGGATTGTGGATGAAGCCGGGCATGATACCGACTTTTGCTTCGCCGGGTGTCATCACGCCGGGGCAGTTGGGTCCGACCAATCGGCAATCTTTATCTTCGATGTAGGCTTTGACCTTGACCATATCTTGTACCGGAATCCCTTCGGTGATACATATAATGACTTTGATGCCTGCGTCTGCTGCTTCCATCACTGCATCGCCCGCAAAACGCGGTGGCACGAAAATGATAGAGGTATCCGCCCCGGCTTTCTCAACGGCTTCGGCTACGGTATTGAATACAGGTTTGTCGAGGTGTGTTTGTCCGCCCTTACCGGGTGTGACACCGCCTACGACATTGGTTCCGTATTCTATCATTTGTCCGGCATGGAAAGTACCTTCTTTTCCGGTAAATCCTTGTACAATGATTTTTGAGTTCTTATTGACTAAAACTGACATGTTATTAATGAGTGAATTATTTTAATACGACAATATTTTATTCTTTTTCTTCTACAATAACGAAAATATCTTCATTGTCTTTTTTCATCATGTATTTTTCGCGGGCAAATCTTTCGAGGGTAGCTTGGTCAGAGAATAGGGCTTCTCTTTCCCGTTTGACATTTTCTACCTCTACTTTGTAATGTTCTTTTTTGGTTTCCATATCATTAATGATATTTTGCAAATGACGCTGCGAAATCAAATCATTTTGGTCAAAAAACGTAATCCATATCACAAATACCGATGCAGTCAGGAGGTATTTGTTCCTGAATGGTGCCGGTATTTTCTCGAAATAGACCCTGAATACGCTTTTTTTTGCCACTATTTAATGAGTGAATGAGTGAATTTTGAATGAAATATTAATGAATGAATTTTGAATGAATGAGTGAGTGAATCATGTGCCTATTGATTCATTCATTCAAAATTCATTCACTCATTCATTACTTTTGGACTGCAAATATAGGGATTTTAATATTGAAATGCGACTTGATTTGACTTATATTGCAGCTATGATGAGGACTGTTCCGATAGATTTGTTGCGCGGATTTATTATGATGCTGATGGCACTCGACCACGCAAGCGGTATGGTGGCGCGGACGCACTTTACCGAAATTTGGGGCGTGAGCTTCAAGGTTTATCCTGATTTGGGTTGGTGGTTGACGCGATTTATGAGTCATCTGTGTGCGCCGGGGTTTTTCTTTTTGATGGGTATGAGTATGTTGTTGTTTGCTGAAAAACGACTGCAAACGGGTTGGTCAGAAAGGCGTATTCGAGGGTATTTTTTCAAGCGAGGCGGTTTGATTTTGTTGTTTATGTTTTTCCTTGAATTTCCGGCTTGGGGCTTGGGCACATTCTTTGGGCGTGGTGCGTCGGGCGGTGGTGGCATGGCTTTTCCGGGTGCTTTTGAGGGTGGTTTTTTTGTGCCGACTACGGTGTTGTACGGCTTGGGGATGTGTATGATTTTGGGCGCGTTTTTGTGGAAATTACCGAAGTGGTTGCTGGTACTGATTAGTGTGTTGAGTTTTGTTTTTTCGGCTTGGTACATTGGGCAATTGTCGGCAGATGATGTGCTAAATCCATTGGCGGTATTTCTTGCTGTACCGGGACTTTCTGTTGGGGCAATGACGCTCTACCCCATAATTCCGTGGCTGGGTGTGGTGACTTTCGGGATGTTTTGGGCGAAATTGATGCGCGAATTTCCTGATAAAATTTATGGGTATTCATTGGTGACGGGATTGGTGTTTGTCTTAGCTTTCATGGTACTTCGTTTTTTTGAATTGACTAATTTTCAAATGAATTCTTATCACGATTGGATTTCATTTTTTACACTCATCAAATATCCACCAAGTATGGTTTTTATCCTCATTACCTGCGGTATTAATTTGATTTTATTATTCGTTTTTTCAAAATTATCTAATCAAAAATGGCTGCGTCCTGTACGGCTTTTTGGTCAGACGGCGATGTTTTTTTATATCGTTCATTTGTATTTGTATGCTTTGATGGGTGCGCCGTTTCCTGCGGGTGCTTCGATTGGGGTGATGTATGTGGTTTGGGTTATTGGTTTGGTGCTGTTGTATTTTATTTGTGATTGGTTTTTGAATTTTAAACGAAATAAAGCGGATGGGTCTTTTTGGAAAATGATTTAGGTTTGGTGATTGGTTCATTCGTTGTAAGGGACGATTTGCAACGCGCTCTTGTTCGACTTCGCGTTTAATTTCACATTTCGGGTAAATGGAAATAAGAAAATAAAATTTTTTTAAAATTTTATTTTGATTTTATATTAAAAAAAGGAATTAAACAGAATTTTATTTCAAATTTAATATGTTTTTATTTTTCATAAAAAACAAAATAAAATAAATTATTTTTTTAATTTAATATGAAAAACCAAATAAAATTTCAAATCAGCCTTGAAATAAAATTAATGTTTGGATTTATTTTTAATATTCTTTTTTTTTAAATTTAATTTACCCGAAATGTGGGTTTAATGGAGGATTTTCACCCGATAATGTCGTGCGCGGCGCAAGCCGGAGGCATTACGCTACGTTTAGTAAATATCGTAAAATCAGCGTATAAAAACAAAAAGGGGCATCACCTGACGGTTTTGCCCCACTACAATTATTCACCTATTGTATTTCTTTATGAAATTCCAAGATTTGTCAATGTTGGGATATTGGGTGCTTGGAATTTAAAAAATTATTCTTTCACCGGCTGCGCTAAGATAGAAATATTATTATTTAATACCTCAATAAAACCGCTTTCGATATTAAAAGTCTCTGTACCACTTGATGTTTTGACCAAAATTTCGCCTTTTTCTAAGGCAGAAACTATCGGTACGTGATTGTTCAGCACTTCGAAGGGGGCTTTTACACCCGGCACATTGACCGAATTGACATCACCTTCAAATAATTGCGTATCCGGTGTTAATATCGTTAATTTCATATTTATTCAATTTCGTAATACGACCAACATAGAGACGTAAAATTTTACGTCTCTACGTTGGTCGTATTACGGCATATATTTTCAATTATGCTTCTGCATCTGCGAGCAATTTCTTACCCTTATCAATCGCTGTTTCGATACTACCTACGAGGTTGAAGGCAGCTTCCGGATATTCATCTACTTCTCCATCCATAATCATATTGAAGCCGCGAATCGTATCTTCGATAGAAACCAAAACACCTTCCAAACCCGTAAACTGCTCTGCAACGTGGAAGGGTTGCGACAAGAAACGCTGTACACGACGAGCGCGGTGTACGATGAGTTTGTCTTCGTCAGAAAGTTCTTCCATACCAAGAATCGCGATAATATCTTGCAATTCTTTATAGCGTTGGAGGATATTCTTAACGCGCTGTGCTGTATCGTAATGCTCATCACCGATAATTTTCGGGTCGAGGATACGTGAAGTAGAATCCAATGGATCCACCGCCGGATAGATACCCAAAGATGCAATCTTACGGCTGAGTACCGTCGTGGCATCCAAGTGAGCAAATGTGGTTGCGGGTGCAGGGTCGGTCAAGTCATCCGCAGGTACATATACCGCTTGTACAGAGGTAATCGAACCGCGCTTGGTAGAAGTAATACGCTCCTGCATCGACCCCATTTCGGTTGCCAATGTCGGCTGATAACCTACCGCCGAAGGCATACGTCCCAAGAGGGCAGATACCTCAGAACCCGCTTGTGTAAAGCGGAAGATATTGTCAATAAAGAACAAGATGTCACTACCACCCGCAGGGTCATTTTTGTCGCCATCGCGGTAGTATTCCGCAATCGTAAGACCCGATAAGGCTACACGCGCACGCGCTCCCGGTGGCTCGTTCATCTGTCCGAAAACGAAAGTTGCTTTTGATTTTTTAAGGTCGGCATCGCTAACGGTGGAAAGGTCCCAACCGCCTTCTTCCATAGAGTGGAGGAATTTTTCGCCGTAATTGATAATCCCTGCTTCGAGCATCTCGCGCATGAGGTCGTTCCCCTCGCGAGTACGCTCACCTACACCCGCAAATACCGAAATACCATCGTGTGCAAGGGCGATATTGTTAATCAATTCCTGAATCAAAACGGTTTTGCCGACACCCGCACCACCAAACAATCCTACTTTACCACCTTTTTGGTATGGCTCCAACAGGTCAATTACCTTAATCCCCGTAAACAAGACCTCCGATTCGGTAGAGAGTTCTTCGTACTTGGGTGGCTTGCGGTGAATGGAGTAGCGTGTGTCGCTTTTCGGTTCGGGCAGTCCATCAATAGGTGCGCCGACTACATTGAACAAACGACCTTTAATCGCCTCACCCGTAGGCATGGAGATAGCTTGTCCCAAATCGGATACTGCCATGCCTCGTGTCAGTCCATCGGTAGAGTCCATTGCAATCGCACGTACACTATCTTCACCTAAGTGACGTTGTGTTTCGAGGACAATTTTCTCTCCGTTTTCTTTGGTAATCTCAAGTGCATTGAGAATTTCGGGGAGCTTCGAACCCGCAAAGCTCACATCAACAACAGGTCCGATGACCTGCTTTATTTTACCTGTATTCGCCATGAAAAATTGCTTTATTGTCGGATTGTTTTATTGCTCAATATAACAATAAAACAGTACAGTTCTTGAAAATCGCTGCAAAGGTAAGGGTTTATGTGTTAAAATCAAACCCCGTTTCAGTTTTAATTCTATGAGAAAACAGCACATTTGAGGGGACTAATAAGAAGATACAGAACGCTCGAAAATTTGCCGTTTTTTATAAGGAAAATTATGTATTTATTGGAATTTATCATCGTGAAAAAGAAAATGTGCGGTAGGGTATTTTGCCAATTTTATATGAATTTGATTTGTTATAAATTTATTTTAATTAAAAAAATATAATGATTCTTATTTTGAAATTAATTTAATCTGCTTTCGGTGAACTAATTGACTTCCAAAATCGTATTTCACCATAAATCCAGATAATATCAAGCTCAATTTTAATCTAAAATCAACGTAAAACTATGACCGAATTTCCAACCTTACACACTCCACGCCTTATTTTAGGTCAATTAGAAATTAGCGATATTCCAAAGATTGTTGAGTATGCTGATAATCCAAATATTGCGAATAATCTCCGTGACCTACCGCAACCTTACCGCGAGAAAGACGCGATTTTCTGGTTGAATATGGCACGACAAGGCTTTGATAGTGAAACAGAATATATCTTCAAACTCGGCTTGAAAGAGACGAATGAATTTATCGGCGGAATGGGTTTGCACCTTAAAAAAGAGCATCACAAAGCCGAAGTCGGTTATTGGATTGGCGAACCATTCTGGAATAAAGGTTATGCGACGGAAGCCTTAGAAGCTATATTGAAATTTGGTTTTGAGACATTGGAATTAAATAAAATTTATGCGAACTATTACACGTACAACCCGGCTTCGGGTAAAGTGATGGTGAACAATGGTATGATAAAAGAAGCGGAATTTGTGGATACTCAATTCAAGCTCGGAAAGTTTGTGACGGAAATGCAATACCGCCTCACCAAGCGCGAGTACGAACAAATGAGTAAATGAACAGTTATTGTTTTTCTTCCTCAAAAAAATTGTGCAGTCTGCTATTCCAACGTGTGACCATTTTCAGTGCATCTTTTGGGGTGATGGTATTGGAAGATAATTTGACAAAAACACCTCCGCTACGCTGAAAATAAGGGAAAGGTGGCATCAATCTATTTGTATTTTTATCGCTAATAATCAAGCCTTTGATGCGTGAAGTTTTGTCGTTTTCCAATTCGCTGAAATCTACGATAAAGATATTTTTGTGCTTTATGGCATCGGCTGCAAGGGGATTACCTTCGGCGTCGCTGAGGCATGTCAGTGGGAGGTCATTTTGAAGGGAATAGGTGCAGGTATCCGGCATAAAATAGACCGCAGAAAAATCGTAAGCCTCTGCAAATGCGCTTTTCAATTTATTGTTTTGTGTTTCGGCGGAGGCTTTGAGGTCGGGCATGGTTCTTTCGCGGATGCGTTGTTTGCTGCTGTCGTTTGTCTTTGGATTGTCGAGGATGCTTTGTAGTTTTTTGAGGGCTTTGTCGTTGGTTTTTAATCGGAAAATGAGGACACCCTCTTTGAGTTCTTTGATATGTTTGCGCCCAAGCATATTGCGCTGGTTGAGCGTAAAATTTTCGGGCGTTACATTGATAATATCGGGCAATTCCTGATTGTAAGCAATATTTGAAAAAAGGCACAAAGCAAGCAGCGTAAATGTGTTTATTAATTTCATATTATTTTGATTGTAATTTGAGAAATCAGAACATTTTAATAAGTGGTTGGACTGAACTAACAATGTCTTCGCCAAATTATGAATTTTGAATGACAAATAATTTTAAATTTTACTTTGTTTTTTGTTGATAATTAAAAACAAGCACATTAAATACTTTTACAATTCAAAATTGGCGAACACATTAAACTAAGCGACACTTTTAATTATTTATTTAAACCCACATTTCGGGTAAATTAAATTTTAAAAAAAAGAATATTAAAAATAAATCCAAACGTTAATTTTATTTCAAGGTTGATTTGAAATTTTATTTGGCTTTTCATATTAAATTAAAAAAATAATTTATTTTGTTTTATTTTTTATGAAAAATAAAAAACATACTAATTTTTAAAATTAAAATAAAATTCTGTTTAATTCCTTTTTTTAATACAAAATCAAAATAAAATCTCAAAAAATTTTAATTTTCTTATTTCCATTTACACGAAATGTGAATTTAAACTTAAACTTTCCCGACAACTGTACGGGATAAACTTATTCTTATCGTGCCACCAAATCTGCTGCATTCTTCTTCGCTGATTCGGGCGGCGGACTACCACTCAACATCGTCGCAATTTCGAGAATACGCTCGTCTTTATCCAATAGTTTTACGCGGGTGTAGGTGCGTCCGTCTTTGGCTTTTTTCTTGACGTGATAATGTGCATTTGCACGGGCGGCTACCTGTGGCGAGTGCGTGATAGAGACGACTTGATGCTTATTGGCAAGGCGCGTGAGAATATCGCCCATTTTGAGTGCTACATCGCCCGATACGCCGGAATCTATTTCGTCAAAAATCAAGGTAGGCAGGGGAATCGCGCTGGCTACGAGTGATTTTGTGCTAAGTGTCAGTCGGGACAATTCGCCACCCGAAGCCACATTTTTTATCAAATCAAAACGACTGCCTTGATTGGCTGCAAAAAGGAAATTTACCTCATCTGTACCCGAAGGGCTGAGGGCTTTGGTCTTTTGTACATCTATTTTCAGGCGGGCGTGTTGCATCGAAAGCAAGGTGAGCATTTTGTGGATTTTTGCCTCAAAATCGGGAATCACTGCATGGCGTTTTTCGGAAAGTTTTTTGGCGATTTTGTGCAATTTTCCTTCTTGCTTCACAATTTTTTCTTCCAATTCGGCGATTTCGACTGTGTTGTCGCCAAACATGGTCATTTTATTTTCGAGTTCGGTTTGAATAGTGAGCAGTTCGGGCAGCGATTGTACATGATGTTTTTGCTGCAATTTGTAAATCATGTCAATGCGTTCTTTCACTTCAATAATACGCGCCTCGTCATGTTCGATGTCTTCATTCAGACTTTCAAATTCATTGGCTAAATCCTGCAATTCTTCCCGCACATTAATCAGTCGGTCATACGATTTGCTCAATGTGGCATTAAAATCCACAAAACCACCCAATTCATTGCTCAATTCGGTCAATTGACTGATGATACTCACTTCGTCTTCACTGATTTGTCGGTAGCTTTTTGCCAATACAAATTTAATTCCTTCGGCATTGGCGAGGGTATTGAGTTCGTCTTCGAGTTCGCTTTGTTCGCCTTCGATAAGTTCGGCGGCGTGGAGTTCATCGAGTTGAAATTTGAGGAAATCCATCTCGCGTGTAGAGTCACTTTGATGGGCAATGAGTTGATTCAGACGGTTGACATTTGAGCGATATTTGCTGTATAATTCTGTATAATCATCCAACAAATCACTGTTATTTGCCAGTGCATCCAACATACGTAATTGAAACGACACATTATGAATATCCATCGTATCAAATTGCTGATGCAGGTCAATCAAAGCCCCACTCAATTGTTTCATCAAATTCAAATTGACCGGTGTATCGTTGATAAACGCCCGCGATTTGCCCGAAGGAAAAAGTTCTCGCCGAATGGTCGTATCTTTATCATAAAACAAGTCATTTTCTTCAAAAAAACTTTTCAACTTGTATTTGCGAATATCAAATTCGGCTTCTACCACGCATTTTTTCTCGGCTTCGTATAGCACGCGCGTATCGGCGCGTTTGCCCATAATCAAGCCCAATGCACCGAGCAAAATTGATTTTCCTGCGCCCGTCTCTCCGGTAATAATGGTCAGATTATCGGAAAAATCAATTTCGACCTTCTCAATAATTGCGTAATTTTTTATTTGTAAACGAGTTATCATGTTTATGATTTGTTGAATTGTCGGGTTGACGAGTTGAGGAATCAAAGGGTCAACGACAATAGAGAAACAAAAATACTACATTTTCGTGTGAATCAAACAAGAAATTGCAAATTCTAAGCAGCAAATAACAAATTGCAAATTTCAAAACCCAATTTTACTCGTAGTACGCAGCCGCAAGCCGAGTGTATTAAGCTAGAACCGGAATCTGTTTTTTAGAATTTAGAAATTGATTTCATTACATTTGCAGTCAAATTTTTTTTTCGCATGGTACATACACACCAAATCAGTCCAAACACACTGATACTAGACCGCTTGGCAACACTAATCGCCACGCCTCACCAACTCGAATTGTCGGGAAAAAGCCGTCAATTAATTCAAAAAAACCGCCGATATTTAGAGCGTATTTTAAGTGAGACAGATACGGCAATTTATGGGGTCAATACGGGTTTCGGAAAGCTCTGTGATATTAGCATTTCACAAGAAAAACTTGAACAATTACAATATAATTTGGTCATTTCGCATGCTTGCGGAACGGGGGATGTCGTACCTCCTGTGGTGGTGCGCCTGATGTTGTTATTAAAAATTCAGAGCCTTTCTTACGGATATTCGGCGGTACGATTGGAGACGGTGGAGCGATTGATTTATTTGTATAATCACGATATTTTGCCGGAAATATTTGAGCAAGGTTCGCTTGGTGCATCGGGCGATTTGATTCCTTTGGCGCATATGAGTCTTGCGCTTATCGGTATGGGCAATGTATATTATAAAGGTCAAAAAATGCCTGTGGGTGATTTGCCTGCGGAGGTGGCTTTTCCTCCGGTCAAATTGCAACCTAAGGAAGGTTTGGCTTTGCTCAATGGAACACAATTTTCGCTGGCCTATGCCGTTTGGGGGGTCACCCAAGCCCATCATCTGAGCCAACTTGCCGACCTCAATGCTGCGATTGCCGTAGATGCTTTTCAATGCCAACTCGCACCTTTTGATGCGCGTTTGCACGATATTCGCCCACATGCCGGACAAATAGAAACGGCTGCAACGATTCGTAATTGGCTCAAAGACAGTGAAATAGCTCAAATGGAAAAACATTCCATTCAAGACCCTTATGCCTTTCGTTGTGTGCCGCAGGTGCATGGCGCGAGCAAAGATGCACTCGCATATATACGCAAAGCCGTTTTTACAGAAACTAATTCGGTGACGGATAATCCCAATGTTTTTGATAAAACAGAGGCGGTGCTTTCGGGGGGCAATTTTCACGCCCAAGCTCTGGCTTTGCCTTTGGATATGTTGGCAATTGCTTTGGCGGAATTGGGGAGTATTTCCGAGCGACGTTTGTATCAGATTATTTCGGGAGAGCGTGGTTTGCCTGTTTTTTTGGCAAAAAATTCGGGACTCAATTCCGGCTTAATGATGTTGCAATATCTTGCTGCGGCGATTGTCAGTCAGAATAAACAGTTTTGTACACCTGCCTCGATAGATAGCATCGTTTCGTCGAATGGACAGGAAGACCACGTCAGTATGGCTGCCAATGCCGCTACGAAAGCCTACCGCGTAGTGCAGAATGTGGAACGGCTGCTTGCCATTGAATTTATGGTGTCGGTGCAGGCATTGGAGTTTCGCCGCCCTATGCTGTCGTCGCCGCAGATTGAGGCGATAGTCGGGCAGTATCGGGAGCTTGTGCCTGCTTTGGAAGATGACCGTTATTTGCAACCGGATATTCAAAAGACGATTGATTTTTTACGGACTTTGTTTTAACCGGACTCACGTTCTTTGTTCGTCGTACTTCGTTTTTCGTTGATTTCTTCCGAAAGCTGCCATCATTTGTTGAAATGAGTTACGCTACATGAGAGAAATTATTTTTGATAATATAATACTTGTTTTTGCCACGAATACACTAATTTTTTTACGAATTTATTGATAATTCCCTTGAAATCATTCGTGGCTTATTATTACATTTTACACTGTCATTTCTGTTAAATTTTTTCGAGTTATTAAATGTTCCGAATGAGGTCATTTTTCTTATTGAAATTCAAAATATAATTTGGTTTTTAAATTATTTTTAATAAAATATTACTTTAAAATAATTTGTTATTAATTGAAAATCAATAAAAATTTGAACTCGAAAAAATTTAACAGAAATGTGAGTTTTACATTTCAAAAAAAGTGTCAACTACTTTATTATTTGAATGAACTTGTCGAGTTTTTTCATAAAAAAATCAAAACGTTTTTCAGCCTTAAAAATGCAATAGATTTCAGTGCGTATTCGTTATACCTGTTTAAACTAAGAAACTCAAAAAAATTAGCGTAAATTTGACCAATTATATAAAAAATATTATGCAGAAAATATTATTTACATTCGTTTTAATATGTTCATTGGCAACATTATACGCGCAGGAATTGCGGGTAGATGTTACTGTCAATACTCCCAAAAATCAGACGGCTGACCCACAATTGTACAGTACACTCGAATTGGGACTCGAAGAGTTTATGAACAACACCAAATGGACGGACGACACTTATGGGGAAGATGAACGCATAGAAGTCAATATGCAAATCAATATTACGGAAGAGGTGTCTGCTACTCAATTTAATGCCGAGTTATTTGTGCAAGCCATACGTCCTGTATATGGTAGTCGGCAGAATACTGCCTTGCTTGAGCATGCTGATAAAGAATTTAGTTTTACTTACACACAATTTCAGCCATTGGAGTTTAACCGAAATGCCTTCACATCGAATCTGACTTCTTTCATGGCATTTTATGCTTATATGATACTTGGTTTGGATTATGATTCTTTTGAATTGGAGGGCGGTACGCCTTATTTTCAAATTGCACAAGATATTATCAATGCTGTACCCAATGGCGCAGGGGCGGGCTGGACTTCTATTGAGAGTCAGCGCAACCGCTACTGGATGATAGAAAGCACCTTGAGTCCGCGTGCCGGTGACTATCGCTCGGCGATTTATGAGTATCATCGCTTGGGCTTGGATTTGATGTCTAGTCAGCCGGAGGTAGCCCGCCAAAATATTTCTAGTGCGATTCAAAAAATCAGTGCTTTCAGCAAGACTTATCTCAATGCTATGTCGGTACAGATGTTTGCGAATGCCAAGCGCGAGGAAATTGTGGACATCTATACGGGCGCATCTTCCAATGAAAAACGCCCTGTTCATGCCGTTATGGTAAAAATTGACCCTGCCAATGCTTCTAAATATACCAAGATTAGAAGGTAAGACTTAATGATTTTTGATTGAGTGATTTTTGATTTTTGATTGAATTTTGCTTCGCAAAATTTTCATCATATTTGCAGTAAGACTTAATGATTTTTGATTGAGTGATTTTTGATTTTTGCTTCGCAAAGTTTTCATCATATTTGCACAGTGAAAGTCACTCAAAAATCACTCAATCAAAAATCAAAAATCAACAAATGATTTCCAATATATTGAAGGGTGCCGCTATGGGCATTGCCGAAGTGATTCCGGGTGTTTCGGGTGGTACAATTGCTTTTATTACAGGGATTTATGAAAGATTGCTCAATGCGATTAAGGCATTTAGTCCTGCCTTGATAGGTATATTTCGCAAAGAAGGGGTGAAGGGACTGTGGAAGGCAATTGACGGGACTTTTTTGCTTACTTTAGTGATGGGTATGGCAGGCGGTATTGTCATTGGGGCTTTTGGGGTGTCGTATTTGTTGGAAGAATATCCGCCTGTGATATGGGCGTTTTTCTTTGGACTTATCATTGCTTCGGCGATTTATATTGGTCGGCAAATTGAAAAATGGACGGCTGTTGAGGTCATTTTGCTGATTGCGGGGGCGGTTTTGGCTTATTTTATTACTACGATTGCGCCTGTGGAATGGTCGCGGTCCTTGCCTGTGGTTTTTATCGCAGGGGCAATTGCGATTTCTGCTTTGATATTGCCGGGAATTTCGGGGAGTTTTATGCTCTTGCTGATGGGTATGTATTATTTCATCGTTACGAAGACATTGAAAGAAGGCGTTCTCCAAAATTTTGACCCACAAGCCATGCTTACGATGGCGGTTTTTGGCTTGGGCTGTCTGACCGGATTGCTGACAGTTGCGCGGGTACTTTCATGGACGTTCAAAAAATATCGTTTCCCGACACTCGCCGTACTAACGGGCTTCATGCTCGGCTCACTCAATAAAATCTGGCCCTGGCGCAGCCCCGTAAAAGCCATGAACGAAGCCGGAGAAACCATCACTAACACCACAGCTATTCTCGCCGACCCGGAAATGAAAATTTTACAAGAAATCAATCAATTACCTGCTAATTATGTGGCGGGCGATGCTTTGCTGGTGCCGGCTATTGTGATGTTGGTGGCGGGTTTTGTTTCGGTGTTTTTGTTGGAACGATTAGGGAAATAAACCGTAGCGTAACGCCTCTGGCTTGCGCCTCCACGAAAGGTAGAGAAAATTCATGAATTTTCTCTACCTTTCATACATTTGGTGGAGCGTGTGCAAGTAGTATGCGAGGCGCAAGCCGGAGGCATTACGCTACGGATTTTTTACAAACCGCACCCTATCCCCCACATTCAGTCGATTCGGCGGCACTGCTTTCACATCAAATAAAGTCACATCCGTTTGCCCGATAATCTGCCAACCGCCCGGACTTTCCAAAGCATAAATTCCTGTCTGTACTCCTCCAATGCCCACTGCACCTGCGGGTATACGTACACGCGGATTTTTCTTTCGCGGACAATGCAAATGCTCACTCATGCCCGATAAATAAATAAAGCCCGGCACAAAGCCCATCATCTCCACGCGATATGTTGCGGCAGTATGTTTTTGTATAATTTCCGACTTGGTCAAGCCTGTTATTTGTATGACTTCTTCCCAATCCAATCCTTTTTCATAATCAACAGGAATGTGGTGCAATACCGAATTTGAATGAATGGCAGTTTGTATCGCTTTGATATTTTCGATGTATGTAATTAACTCATTTACATCATTTTGCAATAAATCAAAAAGTACTGCGATAGATGTGTAAGCAGGTACAATATCCAAGATACCGACAAATTGTGCTGCTCTAATCAAAGCCGCCGTAGTGTGAATGATCTCGTGTGTGGCATCATTATTTTCCAATACGATAGCATTTTCGCCGAGCAATTTGATTTGCCATTTATGACCGTTTAATAGGATGGATTTTGATAGCATTGGATGTCAACATTTCGTGGATTTGGCGAGCGAGCTTGGCTGCGCCTTGTGTATCGCTGTGCAGGCAGATGGTGTCGGCTTGGAGTGGAATGATTTCGCCATTGTGAGTTTTGATTTGTTTTTCTGTAACCATCATTTTTACTTGGGCGAGTACTTCATTTTCCTGCTCAATGACTGCACCCTCATGTGTACGTGCGCGTAGGCTGCCATCACGCTCGTATCGGCGGTCAGCAAATGCTTCTTTGGCAAAAAACTGATTGGCTTTTTTTGCTTGTTTTTCCAAAAAAGAACCCGGTAGTCCGTACACGATTAATTGTTGGTCAATACTTTTTATGGCATCAATAATGGCTTGTGCGGCAGCTTCGTTTTTTGCAGCAAAATTGTACAGCGCACCATGGGGTTTTACATGGTGAAGTGTGCCGCCGAGTGCATTGGTCATTCCTTTTAATGCTGCGATTTGATAACGAATAATAGCGGTCAATTCAGTTGGTGGAATGTGCATTACCCGCCGTCCAAATCCTTGCAAATCAGGGAATGAGGGATGCGCCCCGATAGCTACATTGTGGTCGATTGCCATTTGGATGGTGCGTTCTATTGTCACCGGGTCGCCGGAATGAAAGCCGCAAGCGATATTGCAGGAAGAAAGATAGGGCATGATGATTTCGTCGTATTGCGAAGTCATTTTGCCATAAGATTCTCCTAAATCACAATTTAAGTCTATTGAGTTCATGGTTCATGGTTCATGGTTCATAGTTCATAGTTCATAGTTCATGGTTCATAGTTCATAGTTCATGGTTCATAGTTCATAGTTGAACGTAAATAACTATTAACTAAAAAAGGGCTTGACGCTTTAACGCCAAACCCTTAATATGCTTGTAAATGGAACAATTCAATTACTTGTCCTCTTCCAAGAAATTGTTCACGCCTTTTACGACTTGAGCCAATTTTGGATAATTGATAGTGTAGTAAATGAATTTACCATCGCGATTAGTCTCTACGATACCCGCTAGACGGAGAATTCTCAAATGCTGAGATGTAATAGACTGTTCCAATTTCAATGTGTTGTAAATCTTGTTTACATTGATGGTTTTGTGCTTGTCCACAAATTCCAAAATTTTCATGCGTAGCGGGTGTGCTACTGCTCTTAAAATTTCTGCGGACACTTGGAGTTGTTCATCGTTAATTTTAACCTTTGTCTTTCTCATAAGCCTTTTTAATTAAATTTGAATAATATTTTTCTTTAATAAATAAGAAAATTTAATATAACACTGTGAATGTTGTACAGTGATTATACGTATAAAAGATGTATTTTGTTGCATGTACCTTTACAATAGTTTGTCGTAGGGCGTACAAAACAACATTTTTACAAATATCTATTTTTTTTCGTTGTTTACAAAATAAATTGCGTAATTATGAATTATTTTTTTAAAAGATGTTCCTAAGTGCTTGTTTTTTAATGAGTTATAATTTTTTTATTTTTGGGTAAACGCATAATATTTTTTTGTTATTTGACGTATATATTATTTTCATGTGTAATGTAAAAAAAATATACTGAATTTACTATAATTTTTTTTTGAACGGTTAAATTACAGCAAATTCAGTATATTTTTACAGCAACTTACTTCGCCAATTCCTCAACCAACTTAGAGATTTGCTTGAGACGGTCTTTGTCCAAAGAGTAGTAAATGAATTTACCCTGACGCTCTGTGGTAACGACTCCGGCTCTTCTCAAGATAGCCAAATGCTGAGATGCTACAGATTGCTCCAAACGCAACTTGATGTAGATGTCTGTGACAGTCATCTTTTCGTTTTCTTCCAACAAATCAATGACTGACTGGCGCAATTTGTGATTGACAGCTCTCAAAACGAGTACTGCTTTACGCAATTCAGCATAATCTAACTTTATCGGTTTTTTACTTTTAGTAAGTGTTACTGTTTCATTTTTCGACTTCCTCATGTCTAATTTATTTTTGTTTTTGCTAAGTGAAAAAATTAAATAAAAAAAATAAGAATTAAATTTTGTGTTTATTTGGTTGTTTTGCAATTTAATACGTATTAACGCTTTGTCATGTTCAAATTAATTACCTATTTATATAGTATTACGAAATGAACCTATAAAATGTTGCGTTAATTTATATTTTTTTTGGGAAGTACTTATATTAAGTTTCTTGTAATGAGACGCAACTCTATATAACAGGTCACTAAAATCTTTCATATTTAATGCTTTATGTGACATATTTGTGAGAAAGCACATAAGATAGATGTTTCGTATGTATTATGATGTCGAAGTCAGTGGGAAAGGAGGGTGTTTTGGGAGAAGTCGTAGAGACGCGATTAATCGCGTCTCTACGATGTTTTGGCAAAATCATAAACTGTTGATTATCAGTTTAAAAAATCCAAATATACGCTTAGTTTTATTTCAAAATAGATTTGTATCGCTGTTGGTCTTTAAGCACTTTGAGGGCAGCTTCAATGTATGGATCACCTTTCAGCCCGACCTCGACTGCGCCTTTTTGATAATAGTATCGCTGTACGATTTCGCGCTCAATCAAGCGTGTTATGCTGGTTTTATGCTTATATAGGTCTTTCTTCTTGTCTGCGTCAATTTTGCGCTTCATGGCTTCTATGTCGGCTTTTATCGCATCGTAGTAATTTTCTTTTTTAGATTTTTCTTCGAGTTGTTTGAGTTCTTTTTCGCTGGAGGTTTCGTAATCTATGTCGCGTCCGGCTACGAATTGCTCAAAGTCTTTGAAATCCGCATCAGTAAATGTGTATTCACTCGCCTGAGCGATTTTCTCGTTTTTCAGTTTATATTGAGTGGCGTAGTCAAAAATCACATTTTGAAGTACAAGGGCGCGTTCTACATTACTAACTTCAGGAATTTCAACTTCGATATCGGGCTTCACACCTGCACCATCGAATACGCTTCTGCCATTGCGCGTCTTAAATTCGGTACGCAGCGAATCCTTAATCGTAGAAGTTTTGCCATCCTTATAATTGACTGCTTGAATACATCTGCCGCTTGGGATGTAATATTTCGCGGTGGTCAGTTTGAGTTTAGAATTGTAACCAACCTGACGGGTGTTCTGTACCAAACCTTTACCAAAAGATTCTTGCCCGACCAGTACGCCTCTATCCAAATCTTGCACTACGCCGGATACAATCTCGGATGCTGATGCCGAACTGCCATCAATCAAAACGACTAAAGGTATCTCCATATCCAATGACTTATTGAGTGTACGGAAGCTACGGTCGTTCTCTACATTGCGACTGCGCGTTGTGACCACTTCTTCATTTTTATCTATGAAAACATTCGACAGATTGACTGCTTCTTTGAGTAAACCACCGCCATTGCCGCGCAAATCCAATACGACAGATTTTACGTCATTGTCTTTTTTCAATTTCTGTATGGCATCACCTACATTCGCGCCTGCGCGTTCTGTGAAAGTGGTTAGGGTCACATAAGCCGTTTCGTCGTCGAGCATACCTGAGTAGGGTACGTTGGGGATTTTGACCTCTTTACGTTTGAGGCTCACATCAAAATCTTTTGGCGTACCCGGGCGGCGAACTGTAATCGTAACTTCATCGCCGGGCGCACCTTTCAGGATGTCGCTGACCTCTTTTGTGCTTTTGTCTTTGGCAGATTTTCCGGCGATGCTGATGATTTCGTCGCCCGCTTGCAATCCTGCTTTTTCTGCCGGAAAGCCCTCATAGGGTTCGGTAATCACCACATAATCGCGGTCTTTCAGCTTGCGGATGCTTGCGCCAATGCCGCCGTACCTACCCGTCACCTGCAATTTGAAACCCGCAATTTCTGACTCCGAGATATAATTGGTGTAAGGGTCGAGCGATTTTACCATCGCATCTACACCTGTACGCATTAGTTTTGCAGGGTCAATCTCATCTACATAAGAGGTGTTGAGTTCTTTATATATGTTGGCAAATATTTCGAGGTTCTTAGAAATCTCAAAGTATTTATTGTAATCTGTAGAAACGAACATTGCACTCAAACCAACAATCGCTGCGAGTAAGAATGTTTTTTTATATTTTTTCATAGAATAATGTTGAATTTTGAATGAATGAATCAATTTTTGATTGAACGATTTTTGATTGAAGTAAGGATTGCATATGAAACTATTAAGTTTTCTAAATCTAAAATCACCAAATCAAAAATCTAAAATAATTTTATTCGTCTGCTCATTCATCAATACAATAATAAGGTCTTTTTAGTAATACGTCTAATGAATAAAAAGGTTTAACTTTTTGCTAAGACCTTTTCGTTTGCTATCTCTGTTAATTTTTCAGCTAAAACGAGTGAAATCGGCGCACCGGACTCATTTTCGACGATAGTTTTATCCTTCGTCACCTTAATATTAAGTATGTTGCTGCGCCATCTGATTTTAAAAGAATAGCTTGTCCACTGCTTAGGGAGAAAAGGATTGAGGTGCAGTTGCCCATCAACTACACGCATACCACCAAAGCCTTTGACCACTGCCATCCAAGTACCTGCCATACTCGTTATGTGACATCCGTCTTCGGTATCATTATTATAATCGTCGAGGTCGAGGCGGGCGGTTTGGAGGTACATATCGTAGGCTTTATCGTGGTAGCCGAGTCGTGCGGCGAGTATCGCGTGTACGCAGGGTGAGAGTGAAGACTCATGCACCGTAAGCGGTTCGTAGAAATCGAAATTGCGGCGAATTGTTTCTTTGTCGAATTCATGTTCGTAAAAATATAAGCCTTGCAAAACGTCCGCTTGCTTGATATAGCAGGAGCGTAAAATCCTGTCCCATGACCATTTCTGACACAAGGGGCGGTCTGCCTTGTCCAAATCACTCACCGGAGAAATATCTTTATCCAAGAAGCCTTCTTGTTGTAAATAAATACCAAATTCTTGATATTTTGGCAGGTAAATGTGGTCACAAATTTGTTGCCATTGTGCCTGTTCTTCGGTTTCGTCGAAATTGATTTGACGAATAATTACCTTATATTTTTCCGGGCAATTTTTCTTTATCCATTCAATGCTTTCCATAGCAAATTCAAGGCATTTTTTAGCCGTAAAATTTGTATACCAATTATTATTGACATTATTTTCGTATTCATTCGGACCAGTTACACCAAGTATAACATATTTGCCTTTTTGATTGGAATAATTGACCCGTTGCGCCCAAAAACGCGCTATCCCAATCAGCACTTCCAAGCCATAATCTGCCAAATACGCCTTGTCGTCCGTATAACGTATATAATCAAAAATCGCGTAGGCAATCGCACCATTTCTATGGATTTCTTCAAAGGTAATTTCCCATTCATTATGACATTCTTCGCCATTCATCGTGACCATCGGGTAGAGAGCTGCGCCGTTTTTGAAACCCAATTTTTCGGCATTTTCTATGGCTTTTTGTAAATGCTTATACCTGTAAATGAGTAGATTACGCGCCACACGCTCATGTGCCGTACTCAGGTAAAAAGGCAAGCAATACGCCTCTGTATCCCAATAAGTGCTGCCGCCGTATTTTTCTCCTGTAAAGCCTTTCGGTCCTATATTGAGGCGTTCATCTTCGCCGGTGTAGGTTTGATTAAGTTGGAAAATATTAAAACGAATACCTTGCTGTGCCGCCACGTCTCCTTCAATCACAATATCGCTATCCTTCCAACGGGCTGCCCATGCTGCGGCTTGTTCTTCGAGCATGTTTTGAAAACCTTTTTTTCGGATATTTTGCAGCAATTTGTCGGCATGAGTTGACAGTGAATCTTTAGGGTGATTTTCAGAAGAAAGATTGACTGCATATTTGTAAATCACAACTTCATCACCTTCATTCACTTGTAATTTGACGGTATTTGAAATAAATTTTTCTTTACGAAAAACTTCAATATCGGGTGTCACATTTTTATTATTCACCAAAATATCAAAACACATACCTGTACATACATGAAAATCGGTTTTTCGTGTAGCGGCGGTAATGTAGCCTTCTCCTTTGCGGACGGCAAGTTCTACTTCCTCCCAAAATTTTTCATCGTAATTCGCGTCTTCATTTTTAATATCAAAATCAAGATAAGGTGTGAGGCTGAGTTCGCCCGAAAAATCACATTGAATAGCGTATCGAATCACTCCCGCCTCATCGTCCGCAAGACTGCAAAAGCGTGTGGCATCTACCCGCAACTGCTCACCACTTTGCAATTTAGCGGTAAATTGACGCTGCAAAATTCCGCGCTGCATATCCAAAACACGCTTAAAATCTGTGACATCACTTTTTGCCAAATCCAAGACCGTTTTATTGATTTTTACATCAATACCAATCCAATTACAAGCGTTCAGCACTTTCGCAAAGTATTCGGGATAGCCATTTTTCCACCAACCCACGCGCGTCTTATCGGGATAATAAACGCCTGCCACGTAGCTACCCTGAAGGGTATCGCCCGTATAGCTTTCTTCAAAGTTGGCGCGTTGTCCCATACGCCCGTTGCCTATGCTAAATACGCTCTCCGAAATACGATTGTATTCGGGGTGAAAACCGTCTTCAATAATTTGCCATTCGTGGTGGGTGAGATACTTTTTCATTTTTGATGTGTTGTTGAGTTGTTGGGTTGTTGGGTTGACGAGTTGTTGTGTTGTCGTGTTGATGTGTTGTTGTGTTGATGTGTTGTTGTGTTGTTGGGTTGACGAGTTGGTGATTTTTTTTAGATCAAACCATCAATACAATAACTCGACAATTCGTTGAAAATTTACATGTTCAAAGGAAGGGATGACGGCGTGTGCATGTGCGAGCTCGTCTAGATTGCCTAAGCCTATGGCGTACATGCCTGCGCTACGTGCGGCGGTGACACCTTTTGCCGCATCTTCAAATACAATGCAGTTTTCGGGAGGGATGCCTAAACCTTGTGCGCCGAGTTGGAATACTTGTGGGTCGGGTTTGGAGCGTGTGGTTTTTGTACCGTCTATCACGACTTCAAAGTAGTTTAATAAATTGACTTTTTGGAGGGTCAAGACTGCATTTTTGCTGGCAGAACCGAGTGCGATGCGGATATTTTTTGCTTTTAATTCGTTGAGAAAATCAACAACGCCGGGTAGTATTTCATTGGATGTCATGTCGGCGACTTGTTCGAGGTACCAGTCGTTTTTTTGCTTGGCCAGTGCTGTTTTTTGTGCTTCATCAAGTATTTTATTACCGATTTTCAAAATAATATTGAGCGATTCCATGCGACTGACTCCCTTGAGTTGTTCGTTTTGCGCTTCGGTGAAATCAAAACCGAGAGACTTGGCAAGTTTGCGCCATGCCTTGTAATGGTATTTTGCAGTGTCTACTATCACGCCGTCCAAATCGAAAATGCAGGCTTGGATGTTCATGGCTTAAAGGTAGGGAAAATGCGATAATGTACAAAATACACTAAGTTTTGAAATTTCAAAAAACAAATTCCAAATTACTTGTAGTACATGGAACGGGCTGGAAGCACCGTGCTACAAATACGGACTGGAAGTGCCGCACGATAGGGTATTGCACAAAAAAAGTCCATCGGCTGTCGAACCCGATGGACTTAAAGATTTGAAGCAGGGTGCGAATCTGCTTACTTGCCATTTTTCAAATTAAAACCATTTCTTACGAAAAGAAACTTGTATTTGGATAAAAAACGTATGGGATTTTGGATTCGCTGCCTGTGTTTTTATTTTTTTTGAAAAAAATATCATCCGCACCAAAATGTAGGGACAGCGCATGCGCTGTCCCTACATTTTACAATCATTTTATGCCTACTTTTTTCACCCCATTATTCGCACTAAATGTCGGAAAATACATCAACTCTACCTTAGCTGGATTAAGTGTATAATTGCCTGAATATCTTGGTGTTAAATTGATTTCATAAGTGTATTTTCCTTTTGGTAAATTTTGACAAAAAATCGCTGTCTCGTGTTTGAAATATTCGCGGTGTACTTCGCGATTGCGATAAGATTTTCGTTTATCGCCATACGAACAGCCGCCCGGAATCGGAACATTTATCATGACATATTCGGCATCTTTTTTTACGGTGACTTCTACGATTAATTTGGTTTTTTGTCCTGCGGTCAGGGTGGAGACGCGATTAATCGCGTCTCTACCGGGTTTTTCAAATTTTGTGGTGATTTCAAAATCGTCTTTTTTGATGTCGGGATTTCGATTTTGATAACGTTGGTAATTGGTAAAATAAATA
>CALCMV010000284.1 GCA_937967535.1 uncultured Saprospiraceae bacterium | reverse complement strand
ATAGGGCATTAGCAGCTATTTTAGTAAAATGTTAGTGGTGTATTTTCTACGAAAAAAGATATACACTAAAACGTATTCTTTGTTTGATTGAGATGTAAGAGACGTTTGATATGTGGATGTTTTGTTAATGACTTTGCAGACTATGACGACTATGGTGTATTATGCCTAAAAATGTGTATTTGACTTCATTCTGAATTTGAACGTTAAGCACACGCAAGCATAGGGCATTAGCAGCTATTTTAGTAAAATGTTAGTGGTGTATTTTCTACGAAAAAAGATATACACTAAAACGTATTCTTTGTTTGATTGAGATGTAAGAGACGTTTGATATGTGGATGTGGTTTTATTTTGTATTTTTGTGACATGGGTTTTTAAATTAAAAGTTTTCATCTGCTTTTGCTTTGTTGTTTATTTTTGCTGTATATAAGGACTCTAATTTTGTTTTGCCTAAACTCTAATTTTGTTTTGCCGTTTACAGACGACAACATTTTCGTACTATTTATTTAAAATGAATTATTTACAAAATAAAAATAAAACATTTTATTAAGAGCATGTTTAAATTAAAATGTAAATTCGTCTCGTCTGACATTTTGAAAATGTCCGACGAGTAAGGTTCGTAAAATACTAAAAATCAGTACATTAATGCTGCCATGTTTTTACCAATGCAAAACGTTACAATCAGTAACTTTGTATTATGTCGATATTATTTTTTAACCTGAATGATTTTAAACTTTTCTCATACAAAATAATTTGAGCGATAAAAATACCCTGAAATTTACGTCGTAGAATGTACAAATTCAAGATATTAACAAAATTTCAGTGAATTTACAGCAATAAAAATTTTATCTTAGCTCAACTTAAATTACAAATATATTCAATAAATATGAAAAAGAATTACTTATTGTTAATTTTTACAATACTTGCGAGTACTGTTTTTGCTCAAGATAATGGCTGTGATAATCAGCGTTATATCAATGAAATTTTTACAGATGTGACTTCTACTACGGTCAAATTTGGTGAAAACTTTACCTTTGGAGGTAATTTTCAAGAATTGTTTATGGATGTGTACGAACCGGTGGGCGACACTCGTACTGACCGTCCGGTAGTGGTTTTCGCTTTTGGCGGGGCATATATACAAGGTGATAGAACACAGGTACAGGGCTTTTGTGAAGAGTTTGCACGAAAGGGATTTGTTGCGGCAGCGATTGATTACCGGATTTATTCGATTAATGTGGCAAATCTGCCCGATTCACTCGGTATGATGGATATTATCACAAAATCTATCGGTGATATGAAGGCTTCTGTTCGGACTTTGCGTAAGAGTGCAGACGAGGGCAATCCTTTTGGTATTGACCCTGATTACATTTTTGCAGGCGGGCTTTCGGCAGGTGCAATTACGGCAATGCACTCCGCACTACTTGGAACTGATGATGAACCGATTCTCCCGGATTACGTGATAGAAGCCATCAATAATAATGGTGGTTGGGAAGGTGATACCGACGACCCTGAAAATTCTGCTATGGGATATTCTTCTGAAATTCAGGGAGTTGTGAGTTATCTTGGCGCACTACATCGCCGCGCATGGATTGATAGTGATGATGCGCCGTTTATAAGCATACATGGCGATGCGGATGAAGTTGTGCCTTATGGTCACGATGCGGTGATTTTGTTTGGGCTGAATTTGGGGACGCTCGAAGGGAGTAGTGTGCTGCACCAACAGGCGGATGTGGTAGGCGTAAGAAATCATTTTATTTCTGTACCGGGAGGTGGTCATGGCGATAATTTTCCGCAAATTCTTTGGGATAGTATGTCAGTAACATCGGGGCGTTTTTTGGAAACAATCGTGTGCGGTACAGGCGGTAGCGTGAGTATCAACGAAGCGGAAGATGTGAGCAATTATATCAGTATCGCACCAAATCCGGCTGGCGAACAGACGATTATTCGTTTTAATAATTTGAATAAAATGTATGACCTGTCGGTGTATAATGCTTTTGGTCAACGAATTACATTTTATAATAATCAAAATGAGAACGATTTTGTATTGAATCGGCAGCAACTTCCGGCGGGTGTGTATTTCATTGAAATTGACTTTGAGGATGCGAGGCTTGCCCCTGTGAATAGGCGAGTGATTTTTAGATAGAGGCTCTTGAATCACAAGGATTAAATCGCTATTTTTGTCGTAAATACAAATGATAATAGTGTTTGACACAAATAGGCTAAATGATTATATACGAGTTGCAAGGCGAATTTCTTTGTTAAAAGTGGGTATTTGAATATTCAGACCCCCATTTTTCATAAAAACATTCGCCTTGCAACTATTTTATGTGCCTTGAAAATAATATCATTAAAGTAGACAGAACGGCTTATTATAAAAGTGATGTAGAAAAAATTTTGGGTGTTTTTCAGATAATTATGGATTATTATAAGGCGATGTCAAACTAGAAAATAAATCTCACTCCTGTCCTCAAAACGACATCCAACCCGTAAATTTTCCGTACTTTTAGCTCTCGAAAACAGCACACCAATTTATATGTCGCAACACACAGCCATAGACATCATTATTCCGGCGTTCAACGAAGAAAATGCAGTGGACAAAGTCCTTGCGGAAATTCCGCGCGACCTTATCCGCGAAATCATCGTTTGCAACAACGGCAGTACTGACCGTACCGCCGAAGTAGCGCGTGCAGGCGGCGCAACCGTCCTCAACGAGCCACAGAAGGGCTATGGTCACGCTTGCTTGAAAGGCATCAATTATCTGCGGGACAAACCCATCGAAGAGCAGCCGGATATTGTCGCTTTTCTGGATGCAGATTATTCGGACTATCCCGAAGAAGTACGACTACTCGTAGCACAAGTCACTGAAAATCAAATGGATATGGTCATTGGCTCACGCGCCTTGGGCGATTTGGAACGCGGCTCTATGACTCCCCAACAAATATTTGGCAACTGGCTCGCTACCAACTTGATACGATTGTTTTACAAGTATGAATTTACAGATTTAGGACCTTTTCGCGCTATCAAATGGCAAAAACTACTCGACCTTGATATGCAAGATACCACCTATGGCTGGACGGTAGAAATGCAAGTCAAAGCCGCCAAAATGAAATATAAATGCACCGAAGTGCCGGTTAATTATCGCAGGCGCATCGGCAAATCAAAAGTCTCAGGCACTGTCAAAGGCACGATACTCGCCGGGCATAAAATTCTCTGGACAATCTTTAAACTTTTATAATGGTTAATAGTCAATGCTTAACGGTCAATATTTATGTTTTCGTAGAGCGAAAATACTTTGTTAATCATTAACCATTAGTCGTCAACCATTAATCATTAAAAATGGACATTATTACTTACGTACTTATCATATTTTATTGTTTGGCACTATTGTACATCACAATTTACTGCCTCATGCAGACGCACTTGCTCTATTATTATCACAAAAAAAACGGCAAACCAAAACCGAATTTAAAACCCTTGAACGGTGAGTCAGAATTGCCTTTTGTTACCGTTCAACTTCCGATATATAACGAGCAGTACGTAGTAGAGCGATTGATTGACAATATCACAAAATTTGATTATCCGAAAGATAAATATGAAATTCACATATTGGATGATTCTACCGACGAAACGCTCGAAATCACCCGTAAAAAAGTGGAAGAATACGCCGCTAAAGGATTCAATATCAAACAAGTAACCCGCGAAATCCGCGAAGGCTATAAAGCAGGTGCATTGCGCGATGGTATGCAATTTGCCAAAGGTGATTTTATTGCAATTTTTGATGCAGATTTTCTCCCAAATCCCGATTTTTTGCGCCAGACCTTGCCTTATTTTAAAAATGAAAAAATAGGCGTAGTACAAACCCGATGGGAACACATCAACAAAAATTATTCGCTCCTCACGCGCTTGCAAGCTATGCAATTGGACGTACATTTTACCGTCGAACAACACGGGCGATATGCAGGCGATTGTCTCCTCCAATTCAACGGTACAGCAGGCGTATGGCGGCACGAAACCATTGACGATGCAGGCGGTTGGGAAGCCGATACCCTCACCGAAGACCTCGACCTCAGCTATCGCGCCCAACTCAAAGGATGGGAAATCGTTTTCCTCGAAAAAGTAGGCGCACCCGCCGAACTTCCCGCCGAAATGAACGGCTTAAAATCTCAACAATTCCGATGGACAAAAGGCGGTGCAGAAACCGCCCGAAAAATGATTCCGCTGATATGGAAAGCCCCTATTCCGCTTCGCAAAAAAATGCACGGCACCGTACATCTGATGGCGAGTAGTGTCTTTATTTGTATCTTTTTACTCGCTATTTTGAGTGTACCGATGATGTTTGTCTTAGAGCAGATAAGCGTTGATATGAAATATGCCGGAGTGTTTTATATAGCGATTATTGCCATGAGTATTGTGTATTATTTTGCCAATGTACACGCCATCCGACAGGAAAGTTATCTTCGTACTTTACTCAAATTTATCTTCATTTATCCCGTTTTCCTTTCCCTTTCAATGGGGCTTTCTTTGCACAATACGATTGCCGTTTTACAAGGTTATATCGGTAAAAAAACTGCCTTCATTCGCACACCAAAATTTAATATCAGCAACATTCGCGACAGCTTTCAAAATCGCAGCTACCTCGCCCAAAAAATTACATGGACAACCATCATGGAAGGCATACTTGCGCTGTATTTTCTATTTGCAATTATTTTTCAAATGATGTACACTGATAGTCGTCCGTTTTTGATTTTTCATACAATGTTGTTTATTGGATTTGGAGGAATTTGCTTCTATTCTTTGCGTCATTTGAGCCTTAAATAATTTAATTAGAGTGCGTAAAATATTAGGGTAAATCAGATGTGAAAAACCAAAACACATATACTGCACATCTTCAAAATTCCCACAAAGACACAAAAGCACAAAGAATTTTCATGCTTATCAGCAATTTATACTTTGTGTCTTCGTGTCTTTGTGGCAATTTTAAATTATGTTTAAATACATTAAAATGCCCCTAATATTTTTTCTCATGTAAAGTATGGCTGGGTATAAAAATTTACGCTCTTCGTTTACAGGTACTTCGCAAAAGCCCTCGTCCATCAACTAAGAAAGGGATTATTCAATTTCTCGTAACCTACGGTGGTTGCCGGACCATGCCCCGGGAAGACTTTTACATCATCGCCCAAAGGAAAAATTTGCTCCCGAATACTACGAAGCAAAGTATCCATATTGCCTCCCGGCAGGTCAGTACGCCCGATACTTTGCATAAATAAAACATCCCCTGCAATCACAAAAGCTGCCTCCGCACAATAAAACGACAAACTCGCCGGAGAATGTCCCGGCGTAAACAAAACTTCCAATTTCGACTCGCCAAATTCAATCGTTTCCCCTGCTTCGATAAACCGCCCTGCGTCCGGCGATTGGTGCATCATCGGAATCCCGTATGTTTTGCATACACGCGGCACCGACTCCAATACAGGCACTTCTCCCTTGTGAATTTCCAAAACCAAACCGTATTTTTCCGCCACAAAATGATTGCCGAATACATGGTCGAGATGGCAATGCGTATTAATCAAACGAACAGGTTTAAGTCCCTTACTTTCAATGATTTCTGCGAGTGTGTTCTCCTCTGCCACGCTATTGCAGCCCGGGTCAAAAATTACACATTCACCGGTATTATCGTATACCAAATACATGTTTTCCTGAAAAGCATTAAAGGTCAATCCCAAAACCTGTGTCATATAAATGTGTTTATATTTTACGAAAAATTTTAAACATGTTCTGAACCTAAATCTGAATACTTACGTTTGCCAAATTAGGCTATCAGTTCATAGTTGTTAGTTCATAGTTCATAGCTTTTTACAATTCATTGAATAACATCCCGATAGCTATACGGGATTGTAAATTACTTTTTATCAAAGTTGAGCAAACTTAAACGGGTGGCCCCAAATTAGATATTGAACGAATTAAAATTATAATGTATTCGCTAATTTTTAATTTTGAATGAAAAAGAATATTTAAATTGTTAATTTTTATTTATCAGTAAAAAACAAAGTAAAATTTAAATTAATTTGTCATTCAAAATTCATCATTCAAAATTTGGTGAAGACATTGAAAAACGGGTTTCTATTTGTAATTTTTAATTTGAGGAACATATTATATTGAAAGTATCCG
>CALCMV010000283.1 GCA_937967535.1 uncultured Saprospiraceae bacterium | reverse complement strand
CAAAATAACTTGTGTGCGTACTGTACAGGCGCGATAAATTTCGACAATATGAAAGTCGAACATTGGTATCCGCAAGACGCACCCGAAGACCGGGATTTGGAATATGCAAATTTGTTGGCAGTATGTTTGGGTTGTTATAATCAAGGTGAGTTTTTTCATTGTGATACGAGCAAAGCAGATACCGTCATTACATTAAATCCGACAAATAATCTACACATTGATACGATTGATTATGAAAAATCATCAGGCGGAATCAAGTCGTCTAATTCTATTTTTCAAGACGAATTAAACGAGGTTTTAAACCTGAATATTGACCAGTTAAAAAAACAACGCAAAGCGAGATTGAACGCATTTAGAACTCATTTACATAAAAATTATCCGAAAAAAACTGCCAATTATAAAAAAGAACTCGACAAATGGCAAAATTCAAATTTATCTCACAACATGATAATTGTCAGATATTTAGAAAAGAAATTACGATAATATATTTAACATAAAGAAATGAAACAATTACTACTTTTATTCAGCTTCACACTAATCTGCACATTCACCCAAGCCCAAATTCTTGAACCCGTCAAATGGACATTTGATACGGAAAAAGTGGACGAAAATACAGTAGCCGTCACATTCACTGCGAATGTAGATGAAGGTTGGTACGTCTATGCCCAAGACATCAAAGAGGGCGGACCGATTCCCACAGAATTTACTTTTGAGACATTAAAAGGCTGTGCTACTTCCGGCAAAGTACAGGAAGTCGGCAAAGTCATTAAAAAATACGACGGGATGTTTGATATGGATTTGAAATATTACAAAAAGCAAGTGCAATTCAAACAACTCATTAGCCTCGAAGGCAAAGGTGGACTCGTAGCAGGCTACCTCACTTTTATGACCTGCAATGGCGAAAAATGCCTTCCCCCGACAGACGTAGATTTCAAATTTGAGTTATAAACGGTGGACAGTTGACGGTAGACGGTAGACGGTAGACGGTTGACGATTTGCGAATAAGTAAGTCGTCCACCGTCCACCGTCCACCGTCCACCGTCAACCATTCACTCCAATTATTATAATGAGACACATATTATTTTTGATGCTGGCTTTAGGCTTTGTCCAAATGTCTTTCGCGCAGCAATACAACCCTGTTGACTGGTCATTTGAAGCTAAAGCAGTTTCGGGCGATGAGTACGATTTAATTTATACCGCCAAGATAGATAAAGGTTGGTACGTCTATTCGCAATACTTGGAAAGCGATGAAGGACCGGTGGCTACGACTGTCGAATATGAAGGCGAAAAAGCCTTTACGACCTCCGGCAAATCTACCGAAGCAGGCGACAAAAAATCGGGCTATGATGCGATGTTTGATATGAATGTGGTCAAATTCAAAAAGGACTACACCATTACACAGCGCATCAAGGTCACAGACGCGAGCAAGCCAATAAGCGGCTACCTCACCTTTATGACTTGCGACGACAGCAAGTGCCTGCCGCCTACGGATGTAGATTTTACGATAAAATTGTCGGCTGCCGGCACACCGAAAGCAGAGCAACCTGCCAACTCCGCGACTACAAGCACGCCTGCTGCTACAACTACAATCACAACTCCTCCTGCGACCACACAACCAAGCACAAGCACGACTGTAAAGACCGTTCAAGAACCGTCTTCCGCGCAATTGCAGGCAGAGGCAGAAGCAGAAAAAAAGGCAGCCCTCCAAAAGCAAATTGATATAGAATACGCCAAGCAAAAAGCCGCCGCCGACAATGCACGCAAAGAGGCACAAGAGCAAGCCCGCGCCCAACGCGAAAAACAAGCAGCCGCTGCCAAATCTGCTCAAGAGAAAATGTCGAAAGAAAAAGCGGCAAAAGAAAAAGCAGCAAAAGAAAAGGCGGACATGAAAAAAGCCGTCGAAAATGCCATTGACAAGGCAGACGGCGGCAATACGGGAATGCTTGATTTGGGAATTGGCGACGGAGCAAATGAAGGTATTTTGCAACCTGTTAAGTGGTCATTTGGCAGTAAAAAACTTGCCAATGGAGAGTACGAACTCATTTTTGCCTCTAAAGTCGAAAAAGGTTGGTACGTCTATTCGCAGTACTTGGAAAGTGATGAAGGTCCGGTAGCTACCACTATTGAATATGAGGATGCAAAGGCATTTACCGCAATCGGCAAATCCGTAGAAACGGGCGACAAACGTAGTGGTTATGATGCGATGTTTGATATGGAAGTCACCAAATTTAAAGGTGACCTGACCATTACACAAAAAATAAAAACAGCGAATCCGAATCAGCCGATAGCAGGTTATCTGACCTTTATGACTTGTGACGACAGTAAGTGCTTACCGCCTGAAGATGTGGACTTTAGCATCGTTCCGGCAGAAGAAAAAGCGATTGCTTTTGCAGCAAATACAGCAAATAAAGGAAATACAACAGTGAAAAAAGCAAGCCTCAAAGAACCTGTCAATGCTTGCATCGAAAAGCAAAGCCTCGGCAGTCTTTGGAAGATTTTCCTCTTGGGAATGATTGGCGGATTTATTGCCATACTTACGCCTTGTGTATTTCCGATGATACCGCTTACGGTCGGTTATTTTACCAAAGGAAAAGTAAGTAAAACTAAAGGCATCACCAATGCGCTGATTTTTGGATTGTCAATTATTGTAATTTACGTATCGCTTGGTACAGCACTCACATTGGCATTCGGACCGCAGATTATGAACGCCATTTCGACCAATATGATACTTAATCTGCTGTTCTTTTTCCTCTTTGTGATTTTTGCGATTTCATTTTTTGGATATTTTGAAATTACCTTGCCGAGTTCTTGGGGAAATGCTACCGACCGTATGGCAGATAAAGGTGGTTTGATTGGGATTTTCTTCATGGCGTTTACGCTCGGAATCGTTTCCTTCTCTTGCACCGGTCCGATTATCGGTACGCTTCTCGTCGAATCTTTTAATGGTACAGGACCTGCGATTTTTGGCGGCAGATTGCCCCTCGCGCCACCTGCGGGTATGTTGGGTTTTGCATTTGCACTTGCCTTGCCCTTTACATTATTTGCGGGTTTTCCTTCATGGCTAAAAACACTCCCAAAATCCGGTGGATGGATGACTACCGTAAAAGTGGTACTCGGATTTTTGGAACTCGCATTGGCACTCAAATTCCTTTCGCTTGTAGATTTGACACAGCATTGGGGATTACTCAAATACGAAATCTTCATGGGCTTGTGGATATTGATATTTGCTGCAATGGGCTTATATTTATTCGGGGTGTTCCGCTTCCCGCACGATGCGCCAAAGGGTTCGCCCATATCAATAGGACGCAGAGGCTTCGGCTTGGCTTCGCTCTTATTCTCCGCTTATCTTTGCTTGGGCTTAACGACTGACGAAGAGTTGGGTACATACAACGCATTATCCGTTATGAGTGGACTCGCACCTTCTACACAATATGCAATTTTTAAGGATGACCATTCCAATGACTGTCCACTAAAATTGGATTGTTTCAAGGATTATGAACAAGGTTTGGCGCATGCCAAAGCAGTCAAAAAACCAATTATGCTGGACTTCACAGGTTATGGTTGTGTCAATTGTCGTAAAATGGAAGAACACGTTTGGCCCCGCGAAGGTGTACTGGAAAAATTGAAAGAAGACTATGTACTCATTTCTTTATACGTAGACGACAAAGAAAAACTTGCCGAACCGTATGTCTCTGATTTTGACGGTAAGAAAAAACGAACTATCGGCAACAAGTGGGCAGATTTTCAAGCGAAAAATTTTGATAATAATTCGCAGCCCTACTACGTCCTTCTTAGCCACGACGGAGAGCAACTCCTCACTAATCCGACAGGCTACCCGGAAGAGGGTTCAAATAGCGGCAAAGCCAAATTTTTCGACAAATTCCTAAAATGCGGATTGGATGCTTTCTACGGCAAAGTCTGTACAGATTGCAAGCCAAAAGAAAGCGATAAGAAGTTAGGAATGAATGATTTAGGAAAATAAATGAAATTAAATATGCTATTTTGAAACTTTTTTAATGATGGTTTCGTAAAAGAAAAGCATAAAACAAATAGCAAACAAACAGCCACAACATTTTGGTAGATGTTGTGGCTTTTTTTTGTTGGGCAATGAGTGAATATTTTTAATGTATAATATACAAGATAATGGAAAAATTATTGTAGCATTACATCATTATCGCATTGTAGCATTACATCATTTAAGCATTGTTATGATTCACGAACACCAAATCCGCGTCCGTTATGCCGATGTTGACCAAATGGGCTATGTGTATTACGGGCATTATCCGCGTTATTATGAGATTGGACGGGCAGAATTTTTGCGCTCGGTAGGCTTTCCTTACAAGCGATTGGAGGAGGAGGGCGTGATGTGTCCGGTAGCTTCGATACGGATACGTTTTTTGCGTGCGCCGCAATACGACGAGTTGATTACAATACGCACGACGGTGAAAAAATTACCCGCTACGTCCGTAACCTTTCACATGGAAGTGTTGTTAGAAAATGGGAAACTCGCCAATGCCGGAGAGGTCAGACTCGCTTTCGTGGATGCCAAGACAATGAAAACAAGCCATGCACCGGAGTCGCTTTTGGAGGTATTGCGACCACATTTTGAGTGATTTTTTGGATAGTGCTATACATGTAATGCTATTTGTCGATTATAAATTACCATACACTTTTTTTTTGCCACAAGGTCACAAAGACACAAAGAATTTTGGTTCTTTGACAATTTGGGTGGTAAAATTATTTCTTTTTATTTTTGGTGTAAAAAATAGAGATAACTCGCTGATTATAAACCTATAAGGTTTTGAAAACCTTATAGGTTTGGGGCAAGTTCTATTTCAAAAAATATTACCACCCAAATTGTCAAAGAACCAGAATTTTAAAACTGCATTTAATTGATTATCAATAAACTACACTTAGAGCCTTTGTGTCTTTGTGGCAAGATTTCGTTTTGTATTACATGTACAACACCAGCCCAAAAATCAATAGCCATTGATGGTAATAAACACCGTAACGCCGCCCAAGAAATAGTAATCATTGACATCTGCACCGCCGCGTTGTGCGCCATTTTCAAATACGGAAGGTTCTTCAAGAAATTCGCCGGTACGATTAGAGAATATGACTGCAAGATTGCCTCTGCTTTCCGAGCCATTGAGCAGAATTTCCGGGTCTACATAAACCGTACTCACATCATCCAAATAATCCGTCAATGTAGCACGCATTCCCATCTCAAATCCGACAGAGAGGTTTTCACTCAAAGCATACTTGACCCCCGCACCAAAGGGAATCGCAAATATCACACGATTATATCTTTGTTCGTAACCGGGAATACCCTGCCCCTCTGTACCAAGCGGTTGCAATTCGTACCATACCCCTTGCAATTCTGCCATCGGATTGTGGTGTGTAGCCGCCATACCAAGAAAAACATAAGGCGAAAAAGGCACATACAAGCCCTCTGGTCGGAAGCCTAAAATGTTGTATTCCAATCGAATACCCAATTCCGAAAGCGTATTTCTGAAACTCAAATTGCGCTCGCGCAAAAGCCCGCCCTTATGATATTTGTCATTACCACTGATTTGTCCGCGATAAAAACTACCTTTAATCGTCAGGTGGTCAATAGGTGCGTATCCTGCAAAAAATCCAAAACCAAAGCGTGGTTCTTGCAACCCCAAGCCAGCCGTCAAATCGCCTTGATAATAGGAAATGCCCGAAAAAGCACCGATTTCGCCGCGTTGGGCATTTGAGGTATAAGCAAGGAAAGTCAATACGAGTAAAAATAATGTTTTTTTCATAAGTATAAACGTAATATTTTGATTAACAAGCCCATAGAGCAAAATCGATTGTAGTACAAATCATAAATTTGCGCTACAATCAATTTACTCTTGATTATAATGAGGACTCGGAGATGATTTAAAGTCAGAAACGTATTTTGTCAAAAATTATTCCAACATAAAAAAACTTATGTTTGGGGGCGGAGTTCCAAATTTCAACATAATTTAAAATAATTTTTTAATTTTATATTAATGAAAATAATTTGTAATTATTTATAATTGTTTGTGAATAATATTTTTATGAATACTAAAAAGTGAAATTAATTATTTTCGATTACGCTCATTAAGTTTTAAAATAAATTTAAATATGTCTTTCATTTTTTTTCCTTGACACACGAAAGTTGTCATATAGCCCGTTTTAGAATTTATTAGAGCATGTTTAAAGGCTAGCCATTTAAGTTTGCCTAAAGCGAATACTCGTCAGACGAATCCCTTTATTCAATGCGAATATTTTATGAGACAAATCACTACATTTCGCAAAAACCTTCGTCAGACGAGTACTATCCCGCAAGCAAACTTAAACTGATAGCCTTTAAACATGCTCTTAATTCAGGTTATGAATTAGGGTTTGTAAATTATATTTAGCCGATTCATAACTCGCAACTCACTTGGACTTTGGACAAAATGGGAATTAGGGAACTGGGAAATTAGGTTTAATTTTATAAAGCATTGATTATCAATTGTTTTATTTTTATTGTTAAAAGAAAATATGTAAATAATTATTTTTTATAAAATTCTAAAAAAGTCCCGATAGTTATCGGGATTACCGAATTTCCAAATTCCCCAATTTCCTCTGTCCAAAGTCCAAAACTCACATTCATATGAAAAAAATAATTTTGTTTATCGTTAGCATCCTGATTTTTACACAATGCAGAGATAATAACGGTGATTTTGAGTTACTCTATACCGTCGAATTTGAAATTCCGGCGGGTATTCCTGCTTTTCCCTTTCAAAATGTGGAGGTAGAAGTTCCGAATTTTAATATTGAGCAACGTTTTTCTTCGGCAGGATTTATGGTAGATGAGGTAACTAGAATCAATGCGCGGTCTATACGTTTGGATGCCTTGACGGGTAGTGCTGATTTTTCCTTCCTCCAACGAGCTATTCTCGAAATTCGTAATCCCGAAGATGTCAACGATAAACGCGAAATTGCCTTCCTCGAATTTGTCCCCAACAATCAAGGCAATACGCTCGATCTCATTCCCTCATTGCCCGATGTGGCGGAGTACCTCAAAGCCGGTAATTTTATATTGACCTTCAAAATGGACCCCCGATTTAGCCCGGCACAAGTCATGCAAGTGCGGATGAATCTGAGTTTTGATGCCTTCGCGGAGTAATAGGACAATGAAATAAATGAATTGAACAATTTTTGATTGTGTGATTTTTGATTCGCTGTAAAATAGGATTCATTATCATTGAGAATTTACTATATTGTGATGCAAATATCATTAGAGCATGTTTAAATTTGAAGATAAAAGTGTCTACTACAATTCTAACAATCTCTTCGCCAAATTTTGAATTATAAATTTTGAATGACAAATTAATTTAAATTTTACTTTGTTTTTATTGATAATTAAAAATTAATAAATTAAATATTTTTTTATTTAAAATTCATAATTAGCGAACACATTAATTCTAAACATGCCATTAAAAAAATTGATAAGTGGTTGGACTGAACTAAGCAACACTTTTAATTATGATAATTCATTGAAAATGAATTATTTATTTAAGCTTAAACTTTCCCGACAACTGTACGGGATAAACTTGTACTTCCACTTAAAAAGTAGCTCATTCATTCATTCACACATTGTACTTATAAAATTCACAGTATGAATACGTCGAAATTATTTATCTATGGCATTGTGCTTGTTTTGGCACTATTTTTACAATCCTGCAAAAGTGACAGCAAGGAAACACCGACCAATCAATCCACACAAACACAAGTCCAAAAAGCGAAGCGGCAAGCAGTCAAAAGAGATACGCTTGATGCAGCTACTAATGCTAAAATTCAAAGAGTCATCGAACAGACCAATCTAAAAATTGACCAAACAGAAAAAGAAGTAGACAAACTATTGGAAGGAATTTGAGAAAATTCAAATTCAATCAAAAATCATTAAAAATTAATAATATGAAAAATATCAAAAAATCCATGTTCCTTTTATTAGGCATTTTTGTGTTGTGTATGTGCTCTCAAGCTACATTTGCACAGGAAAAAGTACAGCCTAAAAACCAAGTCAAAGAACTCAAAACACTCAAAACACTCAGAAAAGGTGATAAAATACGCTCTAGCAACGGACAGCGTACAATAATTGACAGAAAAAATAAAGCAGCCCAACAAAAACCTGCAGCTCGACAAAATAATCAAAACAAACCGGCACAAAAACCTACTTTACGTCCCAACCAATTGCGTCCTACCCCCGGCAAAGGAAATGCAAAAAGACCAAGCCCCAACAAGCAAGCACGCCCAATAGAGAAGCGTCCGAAACCAAACATTCAAAATAAAAACATCACCGAAGGCAGACTCAAAGGCATCAAGCAAGGCAAAATTAACGGAAATCGCCGCGCGATGTCCGCACAAAATCAACAAGCCATGAGAAACGGACAAGTCAAAATCAAAGGCATGAAAACCAAACTCGAAGCCGCCAAAGCAAAAGTTGCCAGAGAAAAAGCCGCCAATCCCAATTCGGCAGATGTGAGAGCAAAAGAAGCCCGCATCCAACAAGCCGAAGCCAAAATCAAAGCCATGGAACAACAACTCGCCAACCAACGCAGAACTATCAA
>CALCMV010000282.1 GCA_937967535.1 uncultured Saprospiraceae bacterium | reverse complement strand
GTTTAAGTTTGCTTGCGGGATAGTACTCGTCTGACGAAGGTTTTTGTGAAATGTAGTGATTTGTCTCATAAAATATTCGCATTGAATAAAGGGATTCGTCTGACGAGTATTCGCTTTAGGCAAAGTTAAATGGCTAGCCTTAAAATTAAAAAAGTAACTGATAATCAGTTGATTGTAATTTATCAATAGTTCGTGCAATTCTTTCTAATTTAAACAAATTATAATTTTATTTTTTTATAAAAATTTATTATTAATATTTTCATGAAAAACATTTAAAATTATTTTTATTTATAATTAATTATTAATCAAGGAAAATAAAAAATTGTATAGACTATTATTTATAAAATGTAAAGTTATACTGTGAATGGTATAAATTTCGGAAAACTGTAATAAGTGCTTTACAGGCTGACCGGGAACTCGTACAGGCGATTTCAATCGCCATGTTTAGTATAATTTTTATTTATAATTTACTGTAAATAAATGTTATACGAATTTTATTTATTTTTTACATGGCGAATGAATTCGCCTGTACGGTATTCGCGGTCAGCCTGTAAAGCAGTCATTACGGGTTTATTCGGAAGCAAGGCATTAAAATAGCTACATTTCGCAAGCTATCCAAAGGTAAAACGGATATTCTTTTTTGTAAAAAAAATAGAAGATTGCTAGTTCGCTTGACGGGCAGCAATTTCCCTGTTACGTATCTTTCGGAATACGCGGCTTAATAATCAGTCGCAAAGATTGGTCGTAGGTAAAGTAATTCCACAACCAATTCAAAAAGACAAACAACTTATTTTTTATGCCCAAAATCGCAAATAAATGAATCAGTAACCACACAAACCAAGCAAATGCCCCTTGAAAACGAAGACGCGGCAAATCCACCACTGCACGATGTCTGCCGATGGTTGCCATAGAGCCTTTATCATTGTAAATGAAGGCTTTGAGTGGGCTTGTGTGTTGGATGTTGTGGAGGTTTTTGGCAACATTTTTAGCTTGTTGGATAGCGACTTGGGCAACTTGCGGATGCCCGTAGGGATAGGTTTCCGTTTCGCGGTAGGCAATGTCGCCGATGGCATAGATTTGGGGAAAACCTTCGACTTGGCAGTGTTCATTCACACGGATGCGGCGACTGCGAGTGATGAGTTCGTCGGGCAGCCCTTCGATGGTATTGCCGATGATGCCGGCTGCCCAAATGACCTTGTTGGTGCGGATTTTTGTGTCGTCATTCATATAGACATACTTGCCATCGAAATCCGTCACGCGGGTATTTTTACGAACTTGTACCCCCAATTGTGTGAGAAATCGCTCGGCTGCTGTGGCTGCTTGTTCGGACATGCCTTTGAGTAGCGCATCTCCACTTTGTATCAAGTAAATATCAACTTCCTCGTAATCCAATTCTTCCCGAAAATCCTTCGGTAAAATGTATTTTTTCATCTCCGCCAATGCGCCCGCAACCTCCACGCCCGTAGGTCCGCCCCCCACGATTACAATATCTATCAAGCCTTGTCTTTCTTCAAAATCGGCAGTCGTAACGGCTTGTTCGTAGTCTGCCAAAATCTTATTCCGCAAGTATAAAGCCTCCGAAACGGACTTCATCGGAATGACTTTGGAAGCGATATTTTTATTGCCAAAAAAATTGGTATCCGCCCCAATTGCCAAGACCAAATAATCATAACGCAAACTCCCCAAACTTGTCTCCACAATCTGCGATTTAGGATGGACACGCTGCACTTCCGCAACTCGTATGACGACATTTTTGCGCCGTTGAAATATCTTTCGCAAAGGAAATGCAATCGAACTCGGCTCCAAACCCGACATGGCAACCTGATAAAATAGCGGTTGGAATTGGTGATAATTATTTTTATCAATGAGAATGACTTGAAAATCACGACGCGACAATTTACGCGCCAATGTCAAGCCTGCAAATCCGCCACCGACAATGACGACTCGTTTTTTGTCTGAATCGGGAATGTTTATCATATTTTCTATTTTAGAAGTCAGAACGGTTATTAGTTCATGGTTCAAAGTTCATGGTTCATGGTTCATGGTTCATAGTTATTGATTTTTTACAATTTGTTGAAGACCGCTTTGCTGTCAGAGACACTAAAAAACTATGAACTATGAACTAAAAACTATGAACCATGAACTTTGAACTATGAACTATGAACTATGAACCATGAACTTTGAACTAAAAAACTACACTCCGACCAAATTTTCCACCACAAATTCCTCAAATTTTGCGAGTGCTTTGGGTATCGCTTTTCTACCAAAACCAATACGAAAACCACCTTTATAATCGTAAATTTCGCCGGGAAGTATCAAGACTTTTTTCTCTTTTAATGCCCTTTGTGCAAATGACATATCATCGGTATCGAAGCGCATTTTTGCAAAAGCAATCGGTCCGGCATTGGGTTTGTACCATGAAAAAAGGTCGGCATATTTGTTGAAAAAATCATCGTATAAGGGGAGATTATTTTTGACAATTTGGAGATTACGTGCCAAAATATGCTTTCTGTTTCGCAGCGCAATTCCTGCCAAAAATTCGCTTGGGGCAGCATTGCAAATCGTGGTATATTCTTTCATTATCGCCACATTTTCCAAGATGTTTTTATTGCGTGTAGCTATCCATCCGATTCGCAAACCGGGCAAGCCGTAGGATTTGGACATCACGCCAAGCGAAACGGCATTTTCATACATATCCGCGAAAGCAGGGAGTGTATAGTCAGGATGATGTTCCAATTCCCGATACACCTCATCGGCAAAAATGATAATATTGGCGGCGCGTGCAAGGTCAATAATGGCAGCTTGGGCAGCTTTCGAAAAATGAAATCCGGTAGGATTGTGTGGCGTATTGAGCAAAATGGCTTTGGTGCGCGGCGTGAGCATTTTCTTCAAATCCTCTATATCAAATATCGGTTCATTCCCCTCATATCGCACTTCCCAAGGCAAGACTTTACAACCCAAACTTTCCGGCACAGACCACAGCGATTGATAGCAAGGCGTTTGGACAATGACCTCATCTTGTGCCTCCAGATTGGCATGGGCAAACAAATAAATCGGCTCTTGTGCGCCTGTAAAGACCAGCAAGTCATTCGGCGTGATTTCGGTGTAGATATTGGCGATGTCTCGTCGCAGTTCGGGATGTCCTGCCGTTTCGGTATAGCCGAGCCATTGATTGTGAAATCTCTCGCTTGCGCCTTCTTCCAAATCCAATACCTCTTTGATGGTCATGGATTCGCAGTCAGAATTGCAGATGGAATATTTGGCAGTAAATTCGTGGAGGGTGTAGTAGCGTTCGAGTTTGAATGGTTGTATCTTCATAGTTGCGATTTTTTTATTTTACGGCAAGATACATAAAAAACAATAATTTGGAATTTACGCTAAATCCTTGTACCTTCAAATACTTTTTAACCAAGCAATTACACAAATTTAACGTTGAAATAAATATAAAACTTCTCCCATTATGTCTTGTTCCATACACCAAATTATCTGCGACTTTTCATCTTACTCATCAATGTAATCTCCGATGTACCTATTGCTATACCGGCGAAAAGTTGAATATTCCCATGTCGAAAGCGACTGCCGATAAAGGGATAGATTTCGTGTTTGCAGAAGCCCGTAAAAATGGCATTGAGAAATTGCTCATCATGTTTTTCGGTGGCGAACCTTTGATTGAAAAGGATTTGCTACTACATATTGCAGACCGTTTTATACGCGAAAAAGGCGATATAGAAGTCAATTTCCAGATGAGTACCAACGGTACGCTACTCAGGCCGGACTTGTTGGACGAGTTGCTGCGAAGGCGCATTTGTCGCTAAAATACCCATCAAGAATTTTTCTATCAAAACTATCATGTTGGGTACGACCAAACAAATTAAAATGTTAAAAAATAAACTGTACAAAGACAGAGATTTTCCAATCGAAAATTAGTATCAATTTATGAGATAATTTTAGCATGATTTAATGAGACAAATACTTAGTATGACTTAATAAAATTCAACACCCTAATGGACTTAAAAATTAGTACGAATTTATGAGATAATTTTAGTATGATTTAATAAGACAAATACTTAGTATGATTTAATAAGATTCAACAATAATAATAAATTTATTATTTAATTTAAGTAAAAATATTTTTATATTTGTTTATTAAATTTTTGTAAAAGTTTTGAAAAAATGGTATTTTCTTATACTCTTTTACACACACAAATGCTACAATATAAATATATTGGATTTTGGACAAAATGGGAACTAGGGAATTGGGGAATTAGGTTTAGAACCGTAACTCATTGATAATCAACTGAATAAATTTCATTGATAAAATAAAACATGTTATTAATTACTTTTTGTAAAAATCTAAAAAAGAGAGGTTTACCTAATTTCCCAATTCCCCAATTTCCTTTGTCCAAAGTCTAAAAATATATAAATATGGCAAAACAAACCAAACGTGCAGGCTTTACCACACTTACCTCCTACTTTCCGTCCAATTTATCTAAGTTTTAAAAGTAAGGCGGTCTGACTTCTGACTAAAAAATGTTCTTAGCTCTGACAGTTTTTAATTACTTTTGCCCTATGAAAAATTTACTTATAGTTGTTCTGCCCCTGCTTTTATTTGCCTGTACAGCGACTAAAAAAGTCAGTGATTCGACAACACTCAAAAAAGATGAAGACCAACGCCTCACCGAATCAACTGTGGATATTAACGACATCAAAGCGCACATCCATTACCTTGCCGCAGATGAAATGAAAGGACGCGACACCCCCTCGCCCGAACTCAATATTGCTGCCCGTTATCTCTCCACATCGCTTATGCGTTATGGCGTAAAACCATTGCCGGGTTACGAAGATTATTTGCAAAAAGTACCTATGAAAACCGTTACTCCTGCCGATACGGGAACGCTCAAAATCGGTACAAATGAAATGTCGCTGCTGACTGATTTTTTGATGTTGGATGGTGATAATCTTGAACTTTCAGCCTCGACGGTTTTCCTTGACAGAGGCACAGAAAAAGACTATGAAAAAGTTGATGTAAAAGGCAAAATAGCCGTAACAATTTGTGGCTACAAGGGGCAGGACAACCCACAAGAATGGTTTTATGCAGCCAAACAAAAACAAGCATTATCAAAGAAAAACGGTGCAGTAGCACATCTTGAAATTTATAAAAATCCTCAAATTCCCTTTGTCTTTTTGTCGCGATTTTTCTCCGGTGCTGCAACCATGTTGGACGATTCGGCAGATGAAGAACCTCTTCCTTTATTATGGGTAAATGCAGCCGACCCGCAGGCAATTGAGACGCTGAAAAAAGGCGGCAAAACCCTCTGCAATATCTACGTAGATGGTATGAAAGTAGAACCTGTCGAAACCTATAATGTAGTGGGGATGGTAGAGGGTAGCGACCCTGAATTGAAAGACGAATACATCATTTATTCCGCACATTACGACCACGTAGGTGTAGGGCGCGAGGTAGAAGGCGACAGCATTTATAATGGTGCGAGAGACAATGCAGTAGGCAGTGTGACGGTACTCGAAGCCGCCGAAAATCTTGCCCTGCACCCAACCAAGCGTTCTGCCTTATTTATCTTTTTTACGGGCGAAGAAAAGGGTTTGTTGGGTTCTGAATATTATGCCGATAATCCGATTATTCCACTCCATCAAGTGACTTATTGTTTCAATAGTGATAATGCAGGTTACAACGACACTTCGGTAGCTACCATCATTGGTTTGGAACGCACAGGAGCTGAAAATTTGATACAACAAGCCTGCACAACTTATGGCTTAAAAGCGATTCGGGACAATATGCCACAAGAGGGACTTTTCGACCGTTCGGATAATGTGAATTTTGCTAAAAAAGGCGTACCTGCACCCACATTTAGCCTCGGCATTACCGCATTTGATAATACTATCAATACCTACTATCATCAACCCGCCGACGGACCGAATACTTTGGATTATGATTATCTCGTCAAATTTTTCAAATCCTATGTATATGCTTGTCGTTTGATTGGAAATACTTCGCAATCCGTCTTTTGGAAGGAAGGGGATAAGTATTATGATGCAGGGAAAGCATTGTATAATAAATGATGTGTTGACGTGTTTTTGTGTTAATGTGCTATCGTGCTTTTGTACGCTTAATATTACGATAACACATTAATACAAAAACACCATAACACGATAGTACACTATGAGAAAAGAATTTATCCATCAATCCATATTCCGTTTGGAAGAGTCACTGCCACGCATCGTTCAATGTCTGAATGAACTGACGGAGGCACAAATCTGGCAACGCCCCAACAACAATTCCAACTCCGTAGGTAATCTCATCGTACACCTCTGCGGCAATGTGCGCCAATACATCATCTCCAATCTCGGCAATACGCCCGACACCCGCACCCGCGATAACGAATTTGCAATGCGCGATGGCTACGACCGCCAACAACTCATCGAAAAAATCACCGAAACCATCCAACAAGCCATCGAAGTGATACGCGGATTGAGTGAGGAAGATTTGATGAAAGTCCGCAGCGTACAGGGCTTCGAGCAGACGGGCATCAATTCCATTATCCACGTCGTCGAACACTTTTCCTACCATACCGGACAAATTGCTTTTTGGACGAAACTAGTGCAGGATGTTGATTTGAAATTTTATGGCGGTGTGGATTTGAATGTATTGAATAAAGCGTGATGCTTCCGGCTTGCGCTTGCGTATGACAAGTTGTGAGCGATGTCATATTTTTTCATGTTCAAATCTTGAAATCTCCTTCTAAAATCCGTAATTTTGAAAAACACATATTATGTCAAAAGACCTGTATCACGACCATGTAAAAAGAGCATTAGAGAAAGATGGTTGGAAAATTACAGACGACCCGTATATTCTCGAAAGTGGAAAAATCAAATATCGGGTTGATTTGGGGGCGGAAAAATTGTTGGGAGCACAAAAGGGAAAAGAGAAAATTCTGGTCGAAATAAAAAGTTTTATTGGACCTTCGGACATCAACGAATTTCATCGAGCTGTCGGTCAATATGTTGATTATATTGTCATCTTGGATGATGTAGAACCCGATAGATTACTATTCTTGGCTGTTCCTGATTTTGCGTGGAATGACTTCTTTCGGGAAAAAGCTATTCAGAAATCACTCGAATTTATCAGGGCAAAAGTCCTAGTTTATGACCCCGTAAAAGAAATTATCATAGAATGGATAAAGTAGAAAAATATCAAGACATCATTATTTCGTTTTTGGAAGAACAAGTCAAACCCACCTTGGGAATGGATACCAATATCCGAAATGAAGTCATTGCCGATAGAAAAAGTAATAACTTTCAACTCCTACACGTTGGTTGGAAAGATGCTCATTATCAATTCTTTATCTCTTTTCATTTTTCTATTATCAATGAAAAAATTTGGTTGCAATGGAATAGAACCGAACACGAAATAGTTGATTATCTGATAGAACAAGGCGTGCCCAAAGAAGACATTGTCTTGGGATTAAAACCACCTCATGTGCGGGCGCATACGGGATTTGCTGTGGCTTAAATCAACAAATTTCTCATCTAAAATTGGTGCAGGATATTGACCTGAAATTTTATGGTGGTATGGATTTGAATGTATTGAACGTAATGCCTTCGGCTTGCGCCCACGTACTACAAGTTTCGTCCATACAAAGGGTTTATAAGTTTAAATATTTTTGCATGAAAAAAATACTCGTTTTTATAGTCATTGTTTTATTCTCCATTCAAATGCAAGGACAGAACGGTAAAAATCCTATTCCTATCCCCCCAAAAGTGATGAGTAATTACTACATGTGTGCCAATAACACCAAAACATCCACACATATCTCCGATAATCAGTTGATTTTAAAAATCACACATCCAAAATGGACGGTGGAAAGGATGGATACAGTCACCACTTCTGACCTTTTCCCGGAGGGAGCGACTATGTTGAGAACTGTAGAGACCAGACCTCTTACTAAGAAGTGGTATATTTCCATGAATAACTGCTCTTCTACGGACTCTACAAATTGTCTTAGATTATCATATATTTACAACAATAAAAGCACAAGGTCTAAATCTTTCACCTTAGAGAAAGGTCAATCCCATATTTTAGAATTTGAAAAACAAACTCGTCCGGCTTCTCTATCATTTATCACCGCAGATTCTGTGAGCTTTGATAACATACAAAAAATAGAACTGGAAAAATCTCCTGCATTTACCTACTATAAAGACACGATAGAGCAAGTAGTATATATCGTTCCAAATTCCGGTCATTCTTTTTATTGGGATAAATATAAACCTGACTGCAATGACCCTATAAAAGCACCCACAGTAATACAATTACAAAAAAAATTAAAAGAGAAAGGTTATGATTGTCCTGTAAATAATGTGTTGGGTATGAAAACGAAAGCTGCTTTGATACAATTTCAAAAAGATAATGGAATACCTGTATGTGGTTACGAACCTCCTCCCGGATTATCTCCAGACCTTAAGGCAATTGAAGAGTATTTGAAATTAAAGGACTTGAATGATTGGTAATTTATTCAAAATCAATCCGCCAAATCCACATTCTATCATGAATTACGAAAATACCGCCACATTCGCCGCCAAAATGGATGCCCAACTCAGTATGAATTTGCATTTGATGATGGTGATATTATCAGCCTGATAACGTGTTTAAGCACAAATTAAATTTTTAAATACGTTTTTAATGCAATCCAGTTTTATGTAAAATATTTAATTGACCGCGATAAGCGCGATTGATATTTTCTTCTGTAAAAACGGTTTTAGTATCGCCGTATGCAACGACCCATTGATTGAGTAAAATCACTTGGTCAAAATAATCCTGCACCTTTGACAAATCGTGATGAATGACCAAAATAGTCTTCCCTTCGCTGCGTAATTGCTTCAAAATCTCTACAATTTTCTGTTCTGTTTTAATATCAACGCCTACGAATGGTTCGTCCATCAAAAAAATATCTGCCTGCTGACACAAGGCACGCGCAATGAACACACGCTGCTGCTGTCCGCCCGATAGCTCGCCGATTTGTCGCTTGCGGAGGTGGTCAATGCCCATATCGCGCAGGGCTTGCATACCGATGTCTTTATCCGCATTGGAAAGTCTTTGCAAAATGCGCTTAAAAGGGTAGCGTCCCATCATCACCACATCCATCACCGTAGCCGGAAATTGCCAGTCAATCTCGCCTTTTTGCGGTATGTAGACCATCTTTTTACGCTGATTTTCAATAGATTCGCCATTAATCAGCACTTGCCCCGTATTGACCGGTATCAAACCCAATATTGCTTTAAATAAGGTTGATTTACCTGCACCATTCGGACCGAGTACGCCGTACAATTGCCCGACCCCCATATCCATATAGATATTCGTCAGCACCGTTTTGCGGTCATATGAAACTGATAAACCTTTAATTGAAATTGCACTCATAATTTAAGGATTATTAGACTTTGGACATTGGAGAATTAGGTAAAATTCTCATAATCAATAAATGTATTATTTATTTATTTATTTATTTTAAATTAATTTTATTACAATATTAATTTATTTCGCGTCCCTAATGATTTTTTTCACGCAGCGAAAACACTTTTTCATATAAAATTAATCATTAACCGTTAACCATTAACCATTAATCAGCGGTTCATTTTTGAAAACATAAAAGCCATGGCACCCACTAAGAGTAAACCAATTAAAATCGTAGCCCAACCGAAGCCACCAGAGGGTTCGCTTAGGGTTTCTTCCTTGATTTTTCGGGTGAGTCCTGCAACGATTTTGTCGGTATTGGCTTTGAGCATATCAATGTACGAATCGCCATCGGTGCCGGGCTTGCCGATAGAATCGGCGTAGAGCGAACCGCCGACTACCACGCCGTTGTCTTTGGCGATTTGCTCCATTTGCTTAGGGTTTATCGTAGTTTCGGTGAATATGGCGGGTACTTTTGATTTTCTAATCACATCAATCAAATGCAGTACATCTTGGGTCTGAACATCGGCATCAGTCGATACGCCCAAGACGGATTCGAGTTGAATGCCGTAGCGTCTGCCGTAATATTGGAAAGCATCGTGCGAGGTAACGAGGATGCGTTGTGCGGTGGGGATTTTCGCAATTTCTTTTTGGATGTACTCGTCCAATTCTTCTATTTCGATGCGGTAGGCGCGATAGTTTTTTTCGTAAAAATCCTTATTCGCGGGGTCGAGTGCGATGATGCCATTTTTGATATTTTCGATGTATTTCAAACCCTTGCGTGCGTCCATCCATGCGTGCGGGTCGGGCGCGTCGTAGCTGAGGCTTTTAATTGCTTCGATGCCTTCCGTCACCAAAATGACAGGTGCTTTTGTGCCGGAATGTTCAATCAATTCGCCCAACCAACCCTCGAAAGTCAAACCGTTTTTGAGAATGAGGTCGGCATTGACAATCATTTTGGCATCATTTGGCGTGGGCTTGTAAATATGAGGGTCGCCACCGATAGGGACGATAAGTTCGACGTTCATTTTATCGCCAGCGATATTTTTTGCCATGTCGGAAAATATGGAGGCAGTGGCGACGATGGTGGGTTTTTCTGCTTTGATTTGGAAAGCCGTTAATAATAAAAATGCAATGATGTATATGGTGTAATTTTTCATTTTTGTAGAAGTTTTATTTCCAATAATTCTTCATGATTACTTCTGTCCATTCTGGTTGTCGAATGTCTCCTTTAGGTTCAAATTCTTTCATAACGGGCTTGATGTCCAATATAGGCGTACCGTGAATGGCATCTAAGTTTTTGACTTTCAATACCCTTCCGGTTCTTTCCAATAATTCTACCGTAGTCAATCCGATTTTATTCGGGCGGTTTTTATTGCGTTGGGCAAATGTTCCTAATTTAGGTAAATCGGGGTTATTTCTTGGGTGTCGATGCTGGGCTTTGGCTTTTTCGTCCTTCACTTTATCCATGTAAAAGATAATTTCTAAATGAGAAAATGTTTCTATCCCCTCCAATGCTTCTTCAATAATGTTTTCTGCTAATGTAATTTCGGAAACCACAATTTCCCATTCGTCGTCAATCACTTCTTTTCTTTCATTTTTGACAAATGCTACGGGTGTCATTTCTATTTTCATTTTAAAAATTTATTCCCGTAGCGTAATGCCTCTGCGTACTACTTGCAAAATTAATGCGGTGAAAGCCGGAGGCATTACGCTACGTGATTTTCAATAATAAACTCTTCGATACTTTTTCGCTCAATTCCATTTCTTTTTCATCGTTAATTTTGACCGACATGGATTCGTCAAAGTCGTGCAATTCAAGGACTTGTATTTTTGTACCAATACCGATATTGATTTTTCGGAGGTAGCGCATCAATGAATCGGGGTGATTTTGTAAGCCGGTGAGTATGCCGGATTCACCAACTTTGAGTGCAGAAAGCGGTGTCAATTGGCGTGTCGGAATCGTACCATCGGCGCGTGGAATGGGGTCGCCATGTGGGTCAAAATTGGGTTTGCCGAGGTATTCATCCAAGCGATTGACCAATTCGTCGGAGCGTACATGTTCCAGTTCTTCGGCAATATCGTGGACTTCATCCCATCCAAATTTGAGTTTTTCGACCAAAAAATACTCCCACAAACGATGTTTACGCACTAGTGCAGTAGCGATTTTTCTGCCGGATGCTTTGAGGTGTACCCCTTTGTATTTTTCGTAATGGATGAGTTCTTTTTCCGACAATCGGCGTAGCATATCTGTCACGGATGCCGCAGCGATGCTCATTTCGGCAGCTATGGCATTGGTGGTGGCAGATGCTTTTTCAGCTTCTTCGGTGAGCTTGAAAATTGCCTTTAAATAATTTTCTTCTGTAGGTGATAAGTGCATTTTGTAATGAATGAGTGAATGAATTTTGAATGAATGAATCATTTTGAATTCATATTTCTGGTGCAAAATTATTATTTTTAGGTTAATCTAAAAATATTTTTAAGTGAATTTTATTTTTGAAATTAGGCTATCAGTTCATAGTTGCCAGTTCATAGTTCATAGTTTTTTACAATTCATTGAATAACAATATTGGCTACCCGTTTAAGTTTGCTTGCGGGATAATACTCGTCTGACGAAGATTTTTGTGAAATGTAGTGATTTGTCTCATAAAATATTCGCATTGAATAAAGGGATTCGTCTGACGAGTATTCGCTTTAGGCAAAGTTAAATGACTAGCCACACTATCTAAAAATCCACCTTTGCACCAAGTTGTATGCGCC
>CALCMV010000281.1 GCA_937967535.1 uncultured Saprospiraceae bacterium | reverse complement strand
ACAAGTACAAATTGGCAATCGAAATTCACCCTTACGATGGTGAAAAATTTATCCATTTGGAAAACCGTGCTTGGCGTTTTCATTTGATTTGGATGATAGCGCAATGTGCCGATGCTTACCATTTTTATACCTTAGAAGGTCTATACGAAAAATACCCGAACATACGCGTTTGTTTCGCTCACGGCGGTCAACTCAACCACCTAAATATTGGTCGTCGCACACAAGGCTTCGACGGACGCCCCGACCTTTTTGAAGGCATGGAACGACCACGAAAAGCCGTCGGACATCCCAATATTTATTTTGACACACTCGTACATGATACCTTTTCGTTGGACTTGATGGTACGCCGCCAAAAGGGAACTGACCAAATCATTTTAGGCTTGGACGACCCCTACCCTCTCGGCGAAATGGAGAGCGAAAGACAATCCTCTTATCCCGGAAAATTATTAGATTTGGCAGTCGAAGAAGGTGTCATTTCCCAACAACAACATCAGGAAATTTGGTGTGATAATGTCATCAAATGGATATGTGGAGACGAGCAAGAAAAATTTATAAATAGAATTAGAAAATGAAAATGAAAATGAAAATATCAATGAAAATGAAAATAACAATGAAAATGAAAATTCAATGAAAATGAAAATATCAATGAAAATGAAAAACTAAAATTATGAATGAGAAAATTTTCAATTTTGAGGATAGATTAGTACAGTTTGCAGGAGAATGTATCTTTTTCTGTAAAACTTTACCAAATGATTCTGCCGGAAGGTATTATTCTGACCAAATGTTAAGAGCATCCGGTAGTGCTGCATTAAATTATGGAGAAGCCCAAGGCACAACAACCTCTAAAGATTTTATCCATAAAATGTCACTTGTTTTGAAAGAATTAAAAGAAACTAAAGTAGCTTTGAAAATCCTAAGTTATGCAAAAATAGGGAATAGTGAAAAAAGAAGTCATTTACAAAAAGAAGCAGATGAATTAGCTGCAATTAGTGCAAAAATGATTTTGAATAAAAAAGAGAGGAAATGAAAATATCAATGAAAATGAAAATAAAAAAATAAAAATTTATCGCAAGTAGTGGCTTAAAATACTAAAACATAACTAATTGATTATCAATTTAGAATTACTGTTTTTATTGTAATTCACGTACTACAATTTTCATTTTCATTTTCATTGTTATTTTAATTGACAAAAAATGAAATACGAAAACAGCCTTACTTTTGCCCGTCAAATGGACGAAAAAGACGAGTTGCGAGCCTACCGTTCACAATTTCATTTGCCGATACAAAAAAACGGGCAAGCATACGTCTATCTATGCGGAAATTCTCTGGGATTGCAACCCAAAACCGTTGAGGCAGCACTCCAACAAGAGTTATTAGATTGGAAAAATTTGGGTGTAGAAGGTCATTTTCATGCTAAAAATCCCTGGATGCCTTACCATGAATTTTTGACCCATGCGATGGCGAAAGTTGTCGGCGCAAAACCCGAAGAAGTCGTGGTGATGAATACGCTGACGGTGAATCTCCACTTGATGATGGTTTCTTTTTACCGACCAAAAAATAAGCGCAATAAAATACTCATCGAAGCTGATGCCTTTCCTTCTGATAAATACGCTGCCGAATCACAAATACGGTTTCATGGACTAGACCCGAAGGAATGTCTGATTGAACTCAAAGCAAGACCGGGCGAAGTTTGTCTGCGCCACGAAGATATTCAGCAAGTCATTGAAAATCAAGGAGATGAAATCGCGCTTGTGATGTTGGGCAATACTAATTATTATACAGGACAATATTTTGACATCAAAAAAATAACCGAATGGGGGCATGCAAAAGGCTGTTTTGTAGGTTTTGATTGCGCTCATGGTGCGGGAAATATGCCTTTGAATTTGCATGAAAGCAATTGCGATTTTGCCGTATGGTGCAATTATAAATACCTCAACTCCGGACCGGGTGGCATGGGTGGCGCGTATGTGCATGAGCGTCATCATCACGATGCGGCTATTCCGCGATTTGAGGGTTGGTGGGGACACAATAAAACGACCCGATTCAAGATGCGCGATGCCTTCGACCCTATGCCCACGACCGAAGCATGGCAATTGAGCAATCCGCCGATTTTGGCGATGGCGGCGGTATGGGCTTCTCTCAAAATATTTGACGAGGCAGGCATGGACAGACTAAGAAAAAAAGCCATTGCACTGACGGGCTACATGGAATTTTTGGTGAAATCTTTGGGCGATGATGTGATTAATATTATCACGCCTTCCGACCCCAAACAACGCGGTTCGCAACTATCTATTCAAGTGAAAAATGCGGATAAAAAATTGTTTGAAATCATCACAGAAAAAGGCGTTATTGCAGATTGGAGAGAGCCGGATGTGATTAGAGTTGCACCTGTGCCGATGTATAATTCGTTTGAAGATGTTTTCAATTTTTATGAAATTTTAAAGAGAGCGATTATCAATTAAAATGAAAACAATTCCCCGAAACCCCAAAAAGAACCGTCATTCCAAACCCCGATTTGGAATCTGCCGGGTCTCGGCACAATCTCAAACAAGGGCTTCGGTTTAAAATGGTGCTAAAAGCCGGGCAGATTCTGAATCCAGTTCAGAATGACGGTTCCTTTTTAGGTTTTTCATTTTCATTGATATTTTCATTTTAATTGACATTATGAAAAAGGATAAAATAATCATTGTAGGCGCGGGTTTGTGCGGTACATTATTGGCAGTCCGAATGGCTCAAAAGGGCTTTCAAGTCGTGGTGTATGAAAGGCGTGCCGATATGCGTAAAGGCTTTGAAGATGCAGGGCGTTCTATCAATTTGGCATTGTCTGCGAGGGGCTTGATGGCTTTGGAAATGGCGGGTATTAAGGCGGCTATTTTGGAGGAATGTATCCCTATGCGCGGACGGATGATTCATCCGCTTGGCGGTGAGACATTTTTGTCGAAGTATAGTGGTCGGGCAGAAGATTATATCAACTCGGTTTCGCGTCCGGGCTTGAATTTGGCATTGATAAAAGAGGCAGATAAATTTGAAAATGTTCAACTCAAATTTGATTGTAAAGTGAATACCGTTGATTTAAAAAATGCCAAAATTGAATACGAAATTGACGGCGAATTTTGCGAAGATGAGGGAGAAATTGTCATTGGAACGGATGGTGCGGGGTCGGTAGTCAGACGTAGTATGCTGGGGCAAACGACTCGATTATTATTCAATTATTCTCAGGATTTTTTGCGGCATGGTTATAAGGAATTATCCATTTTACCTGCAGAAAACGGCACTTGGAAAATCGAAAAAGAAGCCTTGCATATTTGGCCCAATGGTCATTTTATGATTATTGCGCTGCCGAATTTGGATGCTAGTTTTACCTTGACAATGTTTCATCCCTATGAAGGCGAAGCGGGCTTTAATACCCTGAATACCAAAGAGAAAGTAAAAGATTTCTTTGAAAAATATTATCCTACTTTATTGCCGCATATTCCGCATTTGTACGAAGAATATTTTGAAAATCCTGTTGGTACATTGGGTACTATCAAGTGCTATCCCTGGCAAGCCTTTGGCAAATCGCTCATCATGGGCGATGCTGCTCATGCTATCGTTCCTTTCTACGGGCAGGGCATGAACGCCTCTTTGGAAGATGTACGGATTTTTGATGAAACATTGGAAGAATACGGTGCGGATTGGGAACAAGTTTTTGCGGCATTTCAAGAAAAAAGAAAACACAATGCAGATGCCATCGCAGATTTGGCAATTGATAATTTTTATGAAATGCGCGACCATGTAGATGACGCAGCATTTATGCGAAAACGCAATATCGAAATGCAATTGGAGCAACAATTCCCCGATTATTACTCAAAGTATTCACTGGTAACATTCCAACCCAAATTGCCTTACAATCAAGCCATGAAACAAGGCAGAAAACAAGATGAATTATTATTGAAAATGTGTAATGATGATAATTTTGATAAAATATCCTTAGAAGAATATCACCAAAAAATAATGACACTAAAATGATTCATTCATTCAAAATTCAAGATTCACTCATTGAATTATGCAAGGAAAAGTATTACAACACAAAGCACAACCTCTCGGCAATTATCCGCATGTAAAGCGAGTGGGCGATTTTATATATGTATCGGGAACGAGCAGCCGCAGAAAAGACAACACACACATAGGTGCAATACAGGACGAAAATGGCAATTGGCAATTGGATATTCGGGCGCAAACAAAAGCGGTGATTGAGAATATTGGCGAATTATTGAAAAGTGTAGATGCCGATTTGTCGCATGTCATTGACATCACGACTTTTCTGGTAGATATGAAAGATTTTAAAGGTTATAATGAGATTTATGGTACTTTTTTCAATCATGAAACCGGACCGACACGCACCACCGTTGCCGTTCACCAATTGCCGCATCCTAATCTGCTAATTGAAATAAAAGCTGTTGCGTACTTGCCCCTCGTTTAGCCACCACTCACCGGCGGAATCAACACAACTTCATCTTTTTCAGTGAGTTGTACATCATCTTTAGCGTATTCCTGATTGACGGCAATAGCCAATGAAGCCAAAGCTGCCAAACGCGGATACGCCTCGCCAAGTGCCATACGAAGGTCGCTGACGGAGGCATTTTCTTTGAGTTGGAGGTCAAATTCGTGTGTACCCACGATGTCGCGGGTGATGCCAAAAGCCATTATTTTTATCTGCATAGTCGAGTTACGAGTTACCGAGTTACCAAATTACCATCCACTAATTCCACTCAAATGTATTAACCATATGAATAATATCGTGCTTTACAAACTCGATAATTGGTGCCATAGAATCTGCATTTGGTGTCGTATTGAAGTAGAGCGAACCACGCAAAAAATGCTTAGTGCTATCCGTCACATAAAACTGAAACGGGGAGGCTACTTCGCCTTCAATTTCAAAAATAGTGCTGCTCACGCCATTTGGTTTACGTATGTAATAATCGTCAATATAATCGGCACGAACATTGTGCTTATGAGCTAACTTATAGGTATCGTCAATGAGTTTGTCGAGTTTATTGGGTCCGATTTCGCGGTAGCTGCAATGGATTTTGCCCGACAAAGACGGAATTATCAAATCAAACCAACATTCTGATTCCGGTTTTTCATCAAAGAAGAGGGTATCCTGCACCACTTTCGCATAAACGGGTTTCTCGAATGTCAGGTCGCAATAACTTTCTTTAAAACGATTGTATTTTTTTTCAGGATAATTCACCTTTGGATAGGCGCGTGGCTTAGGCGTATAATCCGCTTCGCCACAAGCTATTATCCCGATAGCTATCGGGACAAAAAAAAGTAGAAAAAAGCTGTTTTTAACTATATACTGCATTGACAAATTTGTTATTATTTTGTAACTTATAAATGAATTGTCATATTAAAAATTCATTCATTCACCCATAATTCATTCATTCAAAATTAATCACTCAGAAGCATGAATTACATCTACAACACACCGCGTTATGCCGCGCAATTTGTTTACGAAAAACGTATCCCTATTATTGCGTGCCTGCTTTTTATTTTGGTTTATTATCCGCTACATTATTGGTACAATAATACGGGTTTTTGGTATTCTTTGGGTTGGGATTCTATGGCAAAAACCTACATTTGTGAATTGCAAGTCATCAATGGTGTCATCCGACAGCCCTTGAGTACCTTTACCAATATTTTTTACCTCTTTTTTGGAGTCGAAATGATTGTCAATTCATACACCGATTATCACAAAAATCAAGGGCATCCGAATCTGTTAGTGGCTAATTTTCAGTATAGTCTGATGTTTGGTTTGTGTCTATTGGTCTTGTTTTTTGGCAGTACACTTTACCATGCCTCGGTCATTGATATATTCGCGCAAATAGATATGGCGGGGGTCTTTGCCTGTGCTTTATTTCCGCTTTTATTTACCTTGCACAAACTCTATGCGGCGCGTTTTTACGACAACAAACCCTATTTCAGCATGATGGGTTCGATGCTTGTCGTGACGATGTTTTTTCTACTTCAAGGTGTGTTGACTTCGTATTATTGGCAAGATGATTGGGCATACTACATCCTCCCGATATTGTACTTCACGCTGATTGGTGCTACGGGCTATCACAACCTTTATTATGTACAAAAAAGCGAACGCAACAACCTGTTTATCAGCTTAGTATTTACTTTTTTGGCGATTTTTCTGTACTTCTACGATTGGTATTATTGCGATGAGATGAGCTATTTTCAGCCTCACGCGCTTTGGCATATTTTCTCGGCATTATCCATGTATTATTTTTACATCTTCCTTCGCAGCGAACATAATGCTAAACTGAAACTCTAGTGTCGTAAACCGTTATTCGTTGACCCGTTATTCATTAATTTTTATACGAAAAATAAAACGACACAGAATCTTCAATTTTGTGTCGTTTTTTTTATATCTGTAAAAACCATCAACCGTCAACCGTCAATCGTCCACCATTTCCTTAGCTCCTGCTAATTCGCTGTAAGCGTGGTCATCTCCTGCGGTTTTGGCGATGCTCATGCCTTTTTCGTAGCTAGAAATAGCGGTTGGAATATCGCCGCGTTCCTCATACAATTTGCCCAAATGATAATACAAGCCCACATACTCCGGGTCATGCTTGGCTATCATCAAATAATGCTTCAGGGCTTCGTCTGTATCACCTGCTTTCTCGTATTCTTTAGCGATTGCAAAAGTGATAAATGAATCCTTCGGTGCATCTGCCAATAGACCTTTTAACTGCTCTAATCTATTCATTCTGTGATTCTGTGATTTTTGATTTTTGATTCTGTGATTTTTGATTTTTGATTTTTGATTTTTGATTTTTGATTTTTGATTGGTTTTTACTCGTTACAATGGGAATTTTGCAAAGCAAAATACAATCAAAAATCAAAAATCGCTGAATCAAAGATCAATTAATTTTTCCCCCTCTAACACCATTTGAATACTTCAAAATATAAGCGGTCGGAAAGCCTTGCGCTTTGACGGCATTGAGGACGGCTTGTGCTTCGCCCAATGTGCCGTAATTGCCCATCATCACGCGGTTCACGCCTGTTCCGGCTTCTTCCAATTTGACCGAGCCAAGTGAGTTCACACTTGCAAATTGATTCGGGTCATAATTGCGAACTGCCGCCAATTGAATACGATAATCCGTACTGCCAACTACGACAGGCGCACTACTTACCACAGGGCTGCTCGAAATTATCGTTGGACTAGTCGTTGTCACCACAGGACTACTCGAAATAATCGTCGGGCTACTCGTAATCGGTGCAGATGTCGAACTAATTATTGTACCCTCTGAGTATGAGCGAGTTACAGGTTGCGAATCTACGATAATCGTGCCGCCGAGCGTACCGGGTTGGTAGTCACTAAGCGGAACAAATGTGCGGTCATCCATTTTCATATGGTATCTATTGTCGAGCAAAACAATGTTTTCTCGTTCATATGAATTGAGTTTGGCATAAATCGGCAATTTCTCCATATCCGTCATGCCGCCACCGCCTCCGGTAACACTCGAAACCGAAGACGAGCTACTTGATACAATATTTACGCTGTAATTTGTGCCTATATTGAGCAGTCGCACATCATTGACCTGACGCACAAAGGCATCTTTGTAGCCCATACTTCGCAGACTCTTTTTATAGTCATCGGCAGTGCTTTTTTCGGAAAAATTGCCACTTACCAATTTGATTCTTCCTTCAGCAGCATCCACTTGTACCATACCAACTTGTTGCAATTTGTCCCAATTAATTTTATCCTTGTATAGGTAAGAAGCGAATTGTACTGTGTATACCTTATTTCCCGTCACAGCACCACCCGAAATAAAAGCATCTTTGAAACCCCGCGATTTGACTTTTGATAAGACTTTATTTGCCTGCGATTTGCTGGTATAAGTACCGAGCATCACGCGCAACATACCGTTTTGGGCATCTACTGTGTAGAGATAACCGTAACTTTTTATTTTCGCATAGCGTTTCATATCGGGTTGGGAAGATGCGCCGAGTTGGATGGCGTATAAAGTTTCTTTTGCTGCTTCGGTACTATCGGATGCCCAACAAAAAGTACTCGCCAGCATACTCAACATTAAGATTACTAACCTCATATCTATTATTTTTTTTCTGAAACGTAATATAGGCAACCTGTACCGACGAATGACGGTATTCCTGTCTGTGCTACCTAAAGTACAAACAAGAATGTCTGAATTACCTCATGCAAAATAACGACTTTTATATGAATTTATTACAAAAAAATGAAAATATGTAGTGCGAGTTATGAGTTGGTTAAATTTATATATAAATGACTGACCTTAGACGCTAAGATGTCCGCAGTCTTTCCGTCGGCAGTCCACAGCTAAAGGTGAGTTTGTTTCAACTTGGGTTGCGGACTATTTTAGTGAAAAACATAAGCGGACCCCCAAATTGCAATGTCTTCGCCAAATTTTGAATTATTAATTTTGAATGACAAATTAATTTAAATTTTACTTTGTTTTTTTGATGATAATTAAAAATTAACAAATTAAATATTTTTTATTATTCAAAATTTTTCATTCAAAATTAGTGAACACATTGCTAATTATTAAGGGAAAAATTAAGTTAATTTTATATTTAAAATAATAATATTAATTTTATATTTTTTGTAAATTATTAATAATCAATGAAAAATACTTTATTTTCTCACTACAAAATCAATGAAGTGGATATTTGAGCGTTCAGACAGCCATTTTTCACAAAAATATTCGTCTCGCAACTATTCTCTATTTTATTCAAATGAGTGTGTAAAACATTAGGGGCATTTTAATGTGTTTAAACATAATTCAAAATTGAAAACTGCCACAAAGACACGAAGACACAAAGTATAAATTGCTGATAAGCATGAAAATTCTTTGTGCCTTTGTGTCTTTGTGGCAAAATTAAAGATGTGCAGTAGTATGTGTTTTGGCTTT
>CALCMV010000280.1 GCA_937967535.1 uncultured Saprospiraceae bacterium | reverse complement strand
CCTTATCTTTCACATTAATTTTGAAATGATTTGTGGAGGTATCAATATATTTATAAACAAATTTATCTGACAAACTGCATAATGCCAACACAATCGCCTGTAAAACAATCGTTTTTCCATCACCATTTTCACCCAAAAAATAGACTTCTTTTTTATTTTGTAAATTATTAATATGAAAATTTTCTACACAAAAATATTTTTCAATGTTAATTTCATCAACATATTCAATTTTCCTCGACAAATTTTCATATTCAATATTTTTCTCCATCTTTTCCATATCAAATATTTAAAATGATAACAACAATATTCCGTGTAATTTTTTATTTTTGATTAACAAGTAATTATAAATAAAATTAATTTTAAATATTTCTTAATAAAAATATTAATAATGAATTTTTTATAAAAAAATAAAATTATAATTTGTTTGAATTAGAAAGAATTGCACGAATTATTGAGCAAATATTACACTGACAAAATTAGACAATTCACAAGCCTAAAACAAATACAAACCAATAAACTACAAGCCATGAACCACGAACTATGAACTATCTCAATTTTTCTCAATCAAATTTTACATTTCCATTAAAAAGTCGTACTTTTGCACGCTCAAAAAAATATTTATTCATTTAAAGTGAACGTTAAAGCCTAAATGTGGGTTCAAAATTTTATTTCGATTTATTGAAAAACGAATATTTACACCAAAGTAAGAAGTAAATAATTCAGTCAATCAATCAAAAATCAAAAATCACCCAATCAAAAATCTTTTCGGCTTAAACCTAAACTTAAACTTAATTATGCGTCAATACGAGACCACTTTCATCGTCGCTCCAGCACTGCCCGATGGTGAAATAAAGAAGGCAGTCAAGAACTATAAAGATCTTCTTGAAAAAGAAGGTTGCGAGATAGTTCATGTAGATGAGATAGGCGTGAGGCAACTCGCTTATCCCATCAAAAGAAACAATTCCGGTGTCTACTTTACCATAGAATACAAGACCGAAACCGGAGAAATCATTGATAAATTGGAATTGACCTTCCGACGTGATGAGCGTATTTTGCGCTTCCTGTCCGTCAGACTTGAAAAATACGGTATCAAGTACAACGAGGACAAGCGTGCCGGCATCATTGATGAGCGTAAAAATAAATTGGCAGCAGAACGCGCCAAAGAACGCGCCGAACAAGATGCCAAAACTAAAGCCCAAAAAGCCGCCAACAAAAAACCATCAAGAAAGAAAGGCAAACCTAAACCGAAGCCTGAAGCAGAAGCACCTGCTGACGTGGCAAAAACGGTAGAAGTACCCGCAGACGTAGCAAAAGCAGAACCTACCGTAGAAGTACCTGCCGATGTAGCAAAAACAGTGGAAGTACCTGCAGACGTAGCAAAAGCAGAACCTACCGTAGAAGTACCTGCTGATGTAGCAAAAACGGTGGAAGTACCCGCAGACGTAGCAAAAGCAGAGCCTACCGTAGAAGTACCTGCCGATGTAGCAAAAACAGTGGAAGTACCCGCAGACGTGGCAAAAGCACCCGAAGAAGCTACTATCGAAACAGCAGATGCGGCGGTAGATATAGCCGAAGAAGTCAGTCTTGATATGGACATTCTCGGTGATTTAACTGATTCTGATAACAAAGGATAAAGATGAGTTCGAGTTTGTTATTTTAAACTTAAATCTTAATCTTTCCCGATAAACTATCGGGATAAACTTAATAAAATGGCAGTTCAGAGACAAAGAAGAGCCGGCAGAACTTCGAGAGAAGACATCAAATTTCTTAGCAATCCGAATATCGGCAACAATCGTAAGAAATACTGTCGCTTCCGCAAGTACGGCATCAAACATATAGATTATAAAGACCCTGATTTCTTATTACAATTTATCAATGAGCAAGGAAAACTACTCCCCCGCCGCATCACCGGCAACTCATTGAAATACCAACGTAAAATAGCTACCGCAGTCAAGCGTGCGCGTCACCTCGCCATGCTCCCCTACGTAGCGGATTTGTTAAAATAAGCAGTTGATAGTTTATGGTTCATGGTTCATAGTTTACAGACATACACTCTACAAACTATGAACTATGAACTCATAAACTATGAACTAAAAAAATATAAACATCATGGAAGTCATATTGCTCAAAGATGTAGACAAACTCGGCTACGTAAATGATGTAGTCAATGTCAAAAATGGTTACGGTCGCAACTACCTCATCCCACAAAAAAAAGCGGTCATTGCCAATGCCGCTAATCGTGTACAACTCGAAAAGCGACTCGAATCAGAACGCGCTCGCCGCGAGAAGATGTTGGGTGCATACAAAGAGATGGAAGCCAAACTCAACGGTGCAATCATCAAAATTGCCGCTAAAACAGGTACGACCGACAAAATCTTTGGTAGCGTAACCAACGTACAACTTGCCGCAGCTATCAAAGAACAGCTTGACGTAGAAATCGAACGTCGCGACATCAAACTCAACGAAGATGTCAAAACACTCGGTAGCTACACAGCAGTTGCCAACCTGCACCCCGAAGTACAGGCAGCTATCAATTTTGAAGTCTACGACGATGACAAAAAGCAACCTGCTCCTAAAAAAGCGGAAGCCGAAGCGACAACAGAAGAAGAAGTGCCTGTTGCAGAAGAAACAAGCACTAGCGAAGAAGAGGCTTAATTGCAACTTGATATAGAAAAATAATGAAAGCCTGTCCGTTTGGATGGGCTTTTTTTTATGTCAAAAGTTAAAATTTTGCATTTAACAATTCAAGGAACAATTCTTGTTTTCCTCATATAGCTAATAGAACAGTTTTTTTATTTCATATAAAAAACTAATTATCAAACCTTTGAGTTAGAAAGCCAGACCTCTGACAGCAAAACGGTCCGGCTTCTGATTTCTCAAATCTATTTACAACATGACAAAACAATCAAAACTATGGTCATTGGTACTCGGTCTATCCATTATTATCCTTGCGAGTGCCTGCCAACAGGGAGAAGACATCATCAACCCGCCGACTGCCGAAGAAATACTATCTGACAGCCCTTGGGTATACGTTGCACATACCATTGAGCCGGGTATATTGCAGGGAACTTTTGTAATCACCGACCTATACGCTCAACTGGATTCCTGCGACCAAGACGATATTTACAGCTTTTCCTCTACGGGCGCATTCACACTCGAACAAGGCGACATCAGATGCACCTCAAATGCCAACCAAATCATTGATAATGGTACATGGCAAGTCAGCAGCGACGAAACAACATTATCCCTCGATTTCTCCACGCTTAACGACGAGACTTTCGAGATTTCCGAATTAGAAAGAAAGCAAATAATCCTACTCCGAAAATATACCGACAACGGCATCAACTTTACAGAAACACTCACTTTTGATGCTATTGAGTAAAAATATTAATCATCAATAAAAAGCCTCCTGCACGCAAGCGTACAGGAGGCTTTTCTTACCTCTTTCGTGTTCTTCTCTTAGGCAAGAGAATTAATCTTTAGTAACGAGCAAATAATAAGTTCCGCATTTCGACGAGCTTATTTCATAAATCTTGCATACAACCTCTCTGCATCAGGACATTCCGACTTCATAGCGTCTAACAGATCGGTCTTAAATTTTTCTTTTTTAAGCGAACTAGCTAAATTAGCAATAGTTTGTTGAGCACATTCGCCCGACGACTTTTGAGCTTCACCCACTTTTTTGGCGATTTCGGTCAGCTTGGCAGAATCACCTGCTGCTGCTCTGGATTCCTCTTTTATTTTTTGTACAGGCTCATGGCAAGCGCACAAAGACTTGGCAGCCGCAGCCGGGTCCGATTTTTTGCATGCTCCCAACGAAAACAGTACAAGGCACAATATCAATAAACGATACATTTTCATAATTTTAATTTTGAATATTGAATGAATGTAACGCCGTCAAGCCTGACGACACAAGCCCAAATATAATCAACTATTTCATTCAAAATTAATCTTTATCAGAAAAACATTATATCTTTCACAAGCGTTTTACAATAAAAATTGGTCTATGAAAAATATCGCTTTACTATTCGTCTTAATGACACTCGGAACTGCTGCTTGCATCCAACCGCCGGATTACCCCGTCGAGCCGGAAATTGAATTTATAAGCGTCTCCAAATCACAGGTGATGCAAGCTATTGATACATTCAGAATCAACTTCTCGTACACCGACGGCGATGGTGATATTGGCTTGGAACTCGACGACCCCGACAATAATGTTATTATCATCGATAGTCGCACCGGATTTGATGAGACATTCAAAGTTCCCGTCATTCCACAACAAGGCGCGTCCAACGGTATTTCCGGCGAAATTTCCCTACTTGTTTTCGCCTCCTGTTGCCTCAATAGCAACCCCATCTGCCTACCTACACCCAATGCCAATCCCGAACAAATCACCTATACTGTTCAATTATTTGACAAAGCCGGTAATGCCAGCAATATCATCCAAACTTCACCTATCATGTTGATTTGTGATTAAAAACGATTTTTGATTTTTGATTGAATTTTGCTTCGCAAAATATATAAGATTCGCGTAGCGAAACCAATCAAAAATCAAAAATCCCCCAATCAAAAATCCTATAAAAGT
>CALCMV010000279.1 GCA_937967535.1 uncultured Saprospiraceae bacterium | reverse complement strand
GTCGTCGGCAGAAGCTCTCGCGGTAAACAGCGTAGTAGTGCCGCAAAATGAACAATTTTTATTAAACATTTTAAAACATTGATTATGAAAAATTTAAAAATTAAATTCGGATTATTTAGTCTATTGGCGGTGCTTGTTGCTTCTGTCTTTTTAACTTCTTGTGAACAGGATATTTTAGATGAAGTAAGCAATATTGATGACGTGGTCACACCAGAAACAACAAGGGAGTCATTTACACTCATCCTTCCCTACGGTTACAATAAGTTGTCGGAAGAAGAAATTGATGCTTACATATCATCACTTGACTTTGATACATTTAATAAACTAGCTGAAAGTAGAGAAGTCATTTACTATTTTAAATCTCTTGACAAATTGAATATTTTGGAGGATAATGCTCAATATGGAGATATATTTGACCGAAATACTTTAGAGCAATTTCTTACTCCTGAAGAGGTTACAGCATTTCAATCATTCGATATAAATAATGCTATAGAATTACGTGAATGTGGTAATTATAGTTATAGCCATGTATCAGAACAATCTGGGGTTTGGGGAATTTGGTATTATTGTTACAAATATGATGTGTATGTAAGAGATTGCGATTGGTGGTGTGTTTGGTGTAATGAACGTGACTATAGAAATAGAAGAGGGTGCTGAATAAAACTAAGTCCGCACGATGCTTAGGAGGCGGACTCTGACGGCAAGCCCTGTTCCCCAAAGAAGCACTAAACCCAAAAATACCTGTAGTCCGAAACAAAATGGTTATTGCCAAATAACGCCAGATCTAAACATCACCAAGTAGAACTTCAGCACAAGGTCGTGAGCAACCCCTCACGACCTTTTTAATTCATTCCTTCCGATTATACAAATAAATAAAATAAGCATACCAAGCCCCCCAATCGCATAGATCACCACTGTAATCAGAAAAATCGTCACATAGCGATATTCCAACTGCTGCATCCAAGTAATATTCCTTTTCCTTCCATATTGTTTATGGCTTTATGTAGTTGTAAAAAAGAGATTGGATAAGTACAATGAATAAACTACTGTTCAATATTAAAATTCATAACGTTTTTTCCACAAAAAAACACGATATTGCAGAATAAAATATCAGACTAAAATCATACAAATGCAAAACATAAAAAACGACCTATTCCACTTCATCGTAGGCGATGACGGCATAGGCATATTTACCATAAATCAAGTTAATAATCCGACGAATTTTCTCTACATCGGGTATACAAAGGGGGGTCAATATATTTCCTTGATTATAAATTGATTACCATTAAAAACAACCTCATCTCCACCCCTTTTCCCAATCAACAACCGACCAATCGGCGAATCCGGCGAAACACAAAAATAACGCTTCCCTTCCAATGTTACCTTACCAATACCAATGGCTACAAAATAGCTGCCTTTATCCGTCACCACCAAGCTGCCGGATTGTACTTGTGTGTATGTTTTCTCGGATTTAATGCTCAATAATTTGCCTTGTGTTTCGAGGGCTTGTGCGAGTTGTATTTTGGCATTTTGTGTTTCGATGTGCATCATGGCGCGTCCGGTTTCGTACTTGTCGCCTGCGCTGCTTTTGGTTTCGTTGTTTTGGGCTTCTTGGATGGCGGCGAGTTTGCGACGGATTTCCGTTATGCGGGCTTCGATGTGTTGGCGGCAGGTATCGTATAAGGCTTGTTTGAGCATATTGTGTTCTTTGTTCTTCGTACTTTGTTCGTTGTTGATTTTTGGGAAATATAGGCATAATTCGCTGAATGAATTGAAGTATTATTATATTGATTTCAAAGAATCAATCGTTATTTTACAAAAAATGAACGACGAACAAAGTACAACGAACAACGAATGCAAATTAAGCGACTGCATCATTATCGCGGTGTTGTGGTTGGTGGCTATTTTATTGGTCCATCCAATGGGGAACTTTCCCTTGAATGACGATTGGGCATACGCTACTGATGTCAAAAATCTACTTGAAACAGGCGTTTTCAACCCTATCGGGTGGACGAGTATGTCCTTGTTGACGCATGTGTTGTGGGGGAGTTTGTGGTGTTCGGTTTTTGGATTTTCGTTTGAAGTGCTACGAGCTTCTACCTTGTTTATTTCCTTGATTTGTTTGTGGAATGTCTATTTGATTGGACGTGAAATAGGGGCTTCGCGTTCGCTTGCTTTGCTGCTTGCGCTTAGCCTTGCGTTTAATCCGATTTATTTTGCCTTGTCTTTTACTTTTATGACGGAGGTATCGTTTATGGCTTTCGTTTCGTGTGCGGCTTTGTTTTTTATTAAATATTTAAAAAATAATTCAATTATATATTGGTGCTTGGCGGTGTTGTTTTGTGTTATTGCCACATTGAGTCGGCAGACGGGTTTGTTTCTTCCCTTAACATTTACATTCATTTTTTTCCTCTCGCCCCCCCTCCCGATAGCTATCGGGACTAAAGGGGAGTCCGCACACAAAGGCAATGTGGGCGGCGGTTCTCCTTTAGGAGTAAGAGGTGTGTGCAGGCAAAAACTCGCAACTCGATACTCGCAACTTGCCACTCATTTCCTTCCCTTTCTTCTTTCTTATGCTGCGCTAAAACTGTTTGAATCCCACATGTTTGCTACGGGAAAAATACAGGCATTATACGGTTTACAAGTAGATGAATTGAAGTATTTATTGCTAAATGTACCTGAAATATTACCGCTTCGAGTCTTGCGAAATATTTATCAGGCATCGCTCTATCTTGGTTTAATGGGATTACCGATTTGGGTGTTTTTGGCTTTCCGTACCAACGACTTTCCCCGTCGCACAAGCTACTCGACGGCTAAAGTCGTCGGTACAGTTGTCTTTCCTATTTTATTTTTAATTAGCGTACTAATAAATGACTCACAAATGCCAACATTGGTCGGTATTTTGGAGGCTTCGGGTGTTGGTCCGCGTACATTGCACGATGCGTATTTTCTTCAAATTTCAAGTGATAAATTACCGCATTTATTTTGGCAAATGCTAAGCTATGCCGCTGCCCTAGGCGCAGGCTTGATGTGGGCATTGCTCGCGTGTGGTTTTTTATTTATATTTAAAAAAGAAAAAAATAATGCGTTGGGAGTATTAGGTAATATTCGTCGGACACTTTTGAAGTGTCAGACGAATGGGTACTTAGCTTTGTTTTTCTTACTAAGTGCGGCGATTTACTTTGTGCCTTTTGCTTTGGTGGGATTTTATGATAGGTATTTGTTGCCTCTGATGATGGTGGTGCCGCTTGGAGTGGTGGGTTTGTTGGCGCGATTCCTCCCCCCAGCCCCCTCCAAAGGGGGAGATGAAATTGTGCTTTCCTCCAAAGGGGGAGATGAAAATGTGCTTTCCCCCAAAGGGGGAGATGAGGTTTTGACTGACTTCAAAGAGGAAAATAAAAACCATTCAAAAAAATCTCAAAAACATACCGTCATTCCGCGCCCCGACGCGGAATCTGTTGGGGATAAAGACGGAATGTTAAATCGAAGCACCAACTTAACATCCTGCCAAGATGGAACAGATTCCGCGTCGGGGCGCGGAATGACGGTTTCTTTTGGGAGTGTGTTGGGGGTTTTTCTCATAATTCTAATGGCAATATTCAGCATCACCGCCACGCACGACTATCTCGCATGGAACAGCGCAAAGTGGCAAGCCCTACACGATTTGACAGTCAAAGAAAATATTCCCACAAGGCATATTGACGGCGGATTTGAATTTGGTGGATGGTATAATTTCCATGAAATTGAAGTGGGAATAGATAGGCAGAAAAGTTGGTGGTGGGTAGTGGAGGATGATTATATATTGACATTCAGCGAGATACCGGGTTACGATATTCACTCTGAATATACCTATAATTCATGGTGGTGGGGTGAACGGCGTATATTTGTTTTGAGCTGCGTAACCCAGACATTCTTGTCTGTACCGGATGAGGAACAGACAAGAATTTGAACTTTTGTATTATAATTATTTAAATATTAATAGTATTTTGGTTTTAAAATAATTATAAATTAAAAAATCATTTATTAAAAATTAATTTAATTGGTTCTTCTGCATATTTTGCGGAAGCGTTATATGTATTGCTTTTTTAACTTTGAGAGTTATGCTCACTCGTCGGACATTTTCAAAATGTCAGACGAGTACATTCGTTTTTTAATTTAAAATAACTTATTTATTTTTATGTTTAAAAGCATAAAAACCAATAAAAAAGCAAGTATCTTCTCGTCTGACATTTCAAAAATGTCCGACGAGTATCTTTTTTCCCAAAAGTCAATTAAAGCAAAATGTAAGTATCTATTTCGGGTAATTTTTATTTTTTATAACAAATAAATAATAGTCAAATATTATTTCCGTAAAATATGCAGAAGAACC
>CALCMV010000278.1 GCA_937967535.1 uncultured Saprospiraceae bacterium | reverse complement strand
CTATCAGTTCATAGTTGCCAGTTCATAGTTTTTTACAATTCATTGAATAACATCCCGATAGCTATACGGGATTGTAAATTACTGATTATCAAAGTTGAGCAAACTTAAACGGGTAGCCTATTACAATTCTACAATCTTACAATTCTACAATTTTTCAATCCTCCCGACTTGGTTCGCCTTCCGGCTGATGCTCTTCTTCGGGCTTTCGCGGACGGTATCTTCGGTACGGTTTTTCATCTTTACCATACAAAAATCTCACTATCGTATTCGGATTGAATGAAATTTCTTTGATATGTCCGAGTCCTTCCGGTTTAGGGTATTCTGTGCCGGGTAGCCGCATACAGAACAGTTTGGTTGGCACTTCTGATGAAAGCTCAACCTCTGCCTGTATCCAGTCATCATTATGTGGAGAATCGCCTTGTAAGACGACTATCATATCTACTTCATTATCGTGAAGTATTTCTTTGATGTGGGCTTTGATAATATTATAATCGTGAAAATCCTGCTCCGGTTCGTGGGAAATAACGACATCTCTGCCCATCTTTCCTTTTTCATTCCATTTGTGGATTTTCTTCAGCCAATGCGCCTCATTTTCGGCACAGCTTACAAATATTGACTTTGCCATAAGTTTTGAAGTTTAATGTGGAAAACCAAGCTGTAAAGAGCTTTTGAAATACAAGTTTGAGTGTCAAGTTCAAGTTCAATTTTGATTCGTTTTCAACGAATCATTTTTTATCAATCTGTCATTTGCCGAAAGCAAATTATAAATTGTATTTGAACCTGATACTTGGACTTGTGAACTTCACGTTCAAAAAGGTTATTCCGTAAATTTGTTTGTTAGTAATAAAAAAAAATTTGTGTTATTATATCTGCTTTCGAGTATGCTTTATGAGTTTCCGTCTACAATGATAATTGTTTTTTAAGGAAAATAAAAAAAAACATTAAAATTAGTGATTTTTGATTGGGTGATTTTTGATTTTTGATTGAATTTTGCTTCGCAAAATTCTCTTTGGCAATCGAAAATCAAAAATCTGAAATCACTTAATCCACAATCATTGTGGCGGTATCGAGTTCTTGTTGAACGATATTTTTGGGCAATTCGCGGTATTCATACTCTTGTGTACGGAGTTGAGGCGTAAATCCTGCATCGCGTATGGCTTGTTGTATGCCATCTGCGGTAAATCGAAAAGCAGCACCGGCAGCCGATACTACATTTTCTTCTATCATAATAGAGCCAAAATCATTCGCGCCTGAATGCAAGCATACTTGCGCGACTTGTTTACCGACCGTCAGCCATGATGCTTGTATGTTAACCACATTGGGCAACATAATCCGGCTCATAGCTATCATACGGATATATTCATCGGATGTTACAGTATTTCTCGCTCGTTTTAAGCGTTTTAACATCGTATCTTCGTCTTGGAAGGGCCAAGGAATGAAGGCAAGAAAGCCTTTAGCATCAGCAGGTTTTTCGGCTTGTACCTCACGTAATCCGACAAAATGCTCAAATCTTTCGCGGTCTGTTTCGACATGCCCGAACATCATCGTGGCAGAGGTCGTGATATGGAGTTGGTGCGCGGCACGCATTACATCCAACCACTCTTGACCACCGCATTTTCCTTTCGAAATCAAACGGCGTACTCTATCGCTCAATATCTCCGCACCGGCTCCCGGCAGGGAGTCCAAACCAGCCTCTTTCAAGGCACTAAGTACTTCTGTATGAGTCGTTTGTTCAAGTTTGGTGATATGTGCTATTTCAGGTGGACCAAGGGCGTGAAGTTTAAGGTCAGGATAGAGGGATTTGAGTTGGCGGAAGAGCTTGCAATAATAGTCCAAGCCCAAGTCAGGGTGATGTCCGCCCTGCAAAAGTAATTGATTTCCACCGTATGCAAAAGTTTCGTCTATCTTTTTTTTGTATTGTTCTATCGTTGTGATGTAAGATTCTTCGTGTCCGGGCTTGCGAAAGAAGTTACAAAACTTGCAATTGGCGATGCAAACGTTGGTGGTATTGGAGTTACGGTCTATTATCCATGTGACCGTATTATTCGGGACCTGGTGTTGACGCAGGGCGTTCCCGACGTACATGAGTTGGGCAGTCGTGGCATGTTTCCACAAGTGCAGTCCTTCATCTACAGTTAGGAATTCTAGTCCCAACGCACGATGCAATAGGTTATTTACTTCCATTTTGTTGTTAGTAGCAGTTTAGTATTTTCTTGGAGAGTAAAATATTAACAAATACCTTACCTATATGTTTAGATTATGTCTAAACCAATGTTGTATTAATATTTTGTTAACGTTTAGTCTTTTCTCATAATCATAAAAACTCAATGGAAATCGCTTGTTTGGGTGCTTCTTTTTTGGTGTTTGTCGAATCCGGAAAAACCGAAGGGCTGTGATAACTATCAGGGCAAGCATAATTATTCGGACGTGTATTGAGATACAAAAATGCCGCTAAAGAGAGTATAAAAAGCCCGATAACGGCATTGGTAGATTGCTTGCTGTGCTTCATATTGTGTATGTGGCTAAGTTTAAGTTTAAGTTTAAGTTTAAGTTTAAGTTTAAATTCACATTTCGTGTAAATTATATTGAGTAAATAGGAATAAATTTATTATTTAATTTAATTAAAAATATTTTTATATTTATTTGATTATTAATTTTTTATGCAAATTTTGGAAAAAATTGCATTTTCCTACTTCTTTTAAAATAATAATTAAAAACTAATACTAATTATTTTATTTCATCTAAATTTGTCATAATAATGTCAATGAATATAATTTTAGTTAATGCATTTACATAAAACAAAGTAAGGTTTGGATAAAATCACAAAAATCGAATAATATTTGGATTTATTTTTAATATTCTTGTTATCTAAATATGATTTACGCGAAATTTGGTGGTGTTCGACAAAAATAGGGTAAATTCTTTAAGAGTACCATTGAGGCACAATTGATTATAAATTTTGAATGTGATTTAATGACTGAAATTAGCTCGTATTTCCTTGTAGAAAGATGATTTAAAACCACAAAATCA
>CALCMV010000277.1 GCA_937967535.1 uncultured Saprospiraceae bacterium | reverse complement strand
CGCAAGTAACCAACTTGTTACTGCCATCGAAATCTTATCTCCTGTCAACAAACGTGTGCCCGGACTTGAGCCTTATTTCGAAAAACGTATGGAGCTATTCAATGCCGGAATACACTTGCTGGAAATAGACTTGATACGTCGTGGAAAGCGTCCTGTAAAGCATCCAAAACTACACGATTGTCATTATATGGTAAATTTGACAAGAGCAGGAACTGCCAGAACAGATACATGGGGATTCAGTGTCAAAGACACTGCACCGATAGTACCCATACCATTAGCAGGAGACGATCCGGATGTAGTTCTGGATTTGGGTGAAGCCCTCAAAATCATTTACAAGAGGAGCATGTATCATTTGTCGGTGAATTATAACGAAGAATCGCCTGAACCGCCGTTTACCGAACCGGAATTGAGCTGGATGAGAGATTTGCTTTCTCAAAAAAACGATATAGAATTTTGATAATCATCGAAATACAAATTTATATACTCACTAATTATTCCCCAACCCGAAGTGTACTCACTTCAATAGTTGCGGCATTATACGCTGAAAAATTACCAAAACCACCTTCAATATTATTATAAATCTGAGTAGGATTGCTTAGGATATTATCATCCGAAAATTGAGCTTGTATGCTTTGATGATATAAAAAATAGGCGTCCGATACCTTGTGTAGTTCGATTTTATAAGTGTAATTGTACATTTCATTGGATCTATCTTCATTAGGGATTTTGATGAATAGTTCTTTTACCCCTCCTTCTTCATTTACTCCTGTGAACAAAAATCCGGCATATTCAGGATAGACAGCCGTCCATGCTCTCATATCACTCTCGAAGTGAGTATAGGCAGAAGACCTGATGACAAGATCATAGTCCACGGCTTCCTCTCTAATCAGAGAATCTTGCGTATTATGCTCTAAAGCCGTAATTGCCAACTGGTAATAATAATTTTCTGTATTATCATCTGAAAATAATAAGCGATATAATTTATTCTCGTCATTACTTTCTATAGATTCAAAACTCTGAATAGTAGCTTTATGATGTGGTATGGTTTCGACCGAACGAGCATTTTTATACCCTTCTGCTATCACCTCAATTTGATAGCGACTTCCCCCAACTGCATGTACCTCTGTATTGTACAAAGCAGCATAATCTATCTTCTTATCCGGTTCACTACTGCGATTGATATTACTCACCAATTCTCCATTCTGATATACTTTTATTGTGGCATTCTCTACTGGTTTGAAAAGCTGATTGGGCTTCAAAGGATCGCGTGTGTGCGTGAGATATATTTTTATGGGTTCGTCCACCCCAAAGTGTGAATAGACCACTAATTCTTGTTCTGCTTCTGCAAAATCCACCTCAACAGGTGATATACAAGCGCCCGCAAACAGCATTACCAATGTACCAAGCAAAATAGAAAATCGGGTCATAGTTTGTGAATGAAGTCCATAGTTGGCAGCTCATACTTCATAGATAGTCGCGAGATGATATTTCGCGTTTGCCTATGGATTATTGACCATTGACTATCGACTGATTTAAAACTTAAAATTATAATTTAAATAAGGTAGAATGGGAAACAAACTCAATTGTTTGTACTCATTTCCATCTGTATCTTCATCGGGTCCAATATATAATAAAAATGGATTTTTTCTATTATAAACATTATAAACACCAAAATCCATTGTCCATGTATAACCTTTCTTTTGTTTGCCTTTCCATTCTGCACCGATGTTGAGGCGGTGAAAAGATGGCATACGCGAGGCATTTTTAGGTTCATAGATATAAACCGTAGCCGGACTCCCTGGTGGAAAATCCGATACTATAGGTGCCTCACGTATTGGGCGTGTGAATGGATTTCCCGAACCATACACCCAATCACTTTTGAATGCTAGGCGCTCACTCAATTCATGCCGCATCGCCACCGATACATCGTGCCGACGGTCATATTTAAATGGATAGGCAACACCTTCATTTATATTGTCAAATTGACGGTATGACCATGAAAGTGTATAACCAAGGACACCTGTTGTCTTACCGCTTTTTTTCATCACAATTGCTTCGCCACCGTATGCCCAACCTCTGCCGGACTCTACTTTATCTTCCCAATTTCTGCCACTTAATATGACTGAATTTTCTCCTTGAAAAGTAATCAAATTATTCATTTTTTTGTGGTAAAAATCCACACTCACCGTCAAATCTTCATCCGAATATATACCACCAATTCCCGCTTGTCGGCTCCGTTCCGGCGGCGCAAGTTCCGACGCAGGCACCCATAAGTCAGTAGGCAGTTCAATACCCGAATTGGTCAGTAAATGTAAGTGTTGGCTAGTGTGTGTGTAGGTACTTCGTAGTGAAAAGTAATCAGTCAGCAAGGCGTTTAAAGCGAGGCGTGGCTCAAAGGTACTAAATAAATTATTGTTATGCAGCAAAAAACCCGCACGAAATCCTGCATTTAAGCGCAAACCCGCTATTCTATGCCGACTTTGCACATAGCCGACAGTTTCCCAAGTTTTTATCAGAGGATTATCAAACTCCAACTCAAACTGTTCGGGTCTGTCAATATTTTCTTCCGTCACATTATTGATTCCGGGTCTGAAACGATGCTGTATTGCCTGCGCCCCTATGCGAAAACGATGCTTGTCCGAAGGCGTATATTTCAACTCCGTATTCAAGGCAATATCCTGAATATCCGAAGTATAATTTTGTATCAAACGCCCTCCTGTCTGCATTTCGTCTACGGTTTGGAGATAAGCGTATTTATCAAAATAATCAAATTCAAAATCAGTAAATGACGCACTCGTATGCAGTATCATTTTTCGTTGAAAAATATGTGTCCAATGCAATGAAGCCGTCAAATTTCCCCATAAAGAACTCGTAACACGTTCCGCTTCCAATGATTCATCTATTTTTTCTTCATTCAAATTATCTGTAAAAGAAAAATTGTCGCCACCATTATACAAGCTAAATGAGAGGTGGTCTTTTTCCGAAAAACGATGGCTGATTTTCGCGTTAATATCGTAAAAAGTATATCGTGCTTCGCCATTCGTTGCAATGCGGTTGCCGTCCACTTCAAATGATTCGTTCAACCAACGCCGACTGAGTGGACGCACCAACATCCCCAGTGATGTCTGCCGAAAAGCCAACAAAAAAGACGTTTTATCTTTACGCAATGGTCCCTCAATCATCAAACCCGAAGCCAGTAAACCCACATTGCCGCGTATCGTATAATCCCGCATACTTCCATCCCGCACAGCAATATCCAATACAGACGACAAACGCCCTCCGTAACGCGCCGGCAATTCGTTTTTATACAAAGCAATATCGCCAATTACATTTTCATTAAATATAGAAAAAATACCCGCCATATGCGAGGGGTTGTAGATAGGCGCACCATCCAACAAGACCAGATTTTGGTCGGCACTTCCACCGCGCACATACAGGCTCGAAAAACCTTCATTTCCACTCTGAATACCCGGCAACAGTTGGATACTTTTCATCAAATCCGAATTTTCGCGGAAGCTGTTCAGCATAGAAACATCACTCACATCGACAATCGCTTCTTGGTCGGCAGGAATCTGTCTCCCCATGCTTCCAATAACATTTATCTCTGGAAGCAACTCATTATCAGATACCAAACGTATAGAAAGAAAAGTATCGCAATGCACCCGAAAACTTATATTTTGCGATTCGTAGCCCGGATAAGTGAATTGTACACAAACACTATCAGTAGGTTGGAGGCGAAGATAGACTTCGCCGTCTTTATTGGTAGTACGAGGACGTTGCCCGTCTATAAGAATCCCCACAAGCGGTAGTTGTGTACCGGTTTCATCATCTTTTACTGTTCCGCTAATTGTGTATCGTTGATAAGTTCGGGCGGGTTGTTTTTTTCGGGTAATGACGACTTGGCGAGCACTATTTTCGTAAGTGAGGGCATGTTTGCGAAGAAGAATATTGAGGATATTTTTGACCTTTTGTTGCTTGACTTTGACCGTCACACGCTTACCTGCAAGCATATGGTCGGCATAAGAAAGTCGCAAGCCTGTTTTGCGTTTTAGTTTGTCGAGGGCTTCTTTGAGGGGTTTATTTTTACAAGCAAAATCAATGCGCTTTTCCAATACATCCGTCTGCGCCGACAAGATGACGACCGCACACAAAAAACCGAGTGTTATTAATGTTTTTTTCATGCTGTCAAACAAAGGTACGCAAATTTTACAATCTACCTACAAAATTCTCGTGCTAAGTGATGTAAGATTTTAGTAAGAGCATGTTTAAAAAAAATTACCCTTAAAAGTAATTTTGATAACGAATATCGTGCCGTATATATTGCTTTTTAACGTTTATCGCTTGATAGTTATCCGAAAAATTTAGAGACAATTTAGGCTATGCCTATTGCTGTTTTATTTACTTTTGTGATGATATAAGATAGAATTAAGTGGAAGAATAAGTTTATCCCGTACAGTTGTCGGGAAAGTTTAATGTTAAATAAATAATTCATTGTCAATGAATTACAAAAACTGAAAGTATCATTTAGTTCAGTCCAACCACTTAGTCACTTATCTCAATAAATTCCTTCTCCGATATTTCGCCAATTTTGAATTTTGAATGAAAAATTTTTAATTATCAATAAAAATAATATGTTCGCCAAATTAAAAATTACAAATCAAATGCGAGTAATTTATTTATTTTTATTTTTGTAAAAAACTATATTTCAAACTAATTTAAATTATAATTTTAAATAATTTTTAATTAAAAACATCTAATATCTAATTTGGCGAACATATTGAAAAAACAAAGTAGTATTTAAATTCATTCGTCATTCAAAATTTAAAATTCAAAATTTGGCGAAGAACATTGACAATCATTTACCTAATTTTTATGCAAAAAGAAGTCTCTGCCGAAGAAATCGTGCATTACTATGACGACACAATAAGCCAATACCGCCGCATCTGGAAATTGAATGAAAATATGGCGATGCACTATGGTTTTTGGATGGATGAAGTGCGGGATTTCGGCGCAGCACTCGCCAAACAAAATGCTGTCACTGCTGCACGCGCGGGCATACAAGCAGGTGAAATCGTGTTGGATGCCGGATGTGGTGTCGGAGGAAGTTCGGTATTTTTGGCAAAGCTTGGATGTCAAGTAAAAGGTATCACACTAAGCGCAAAGCAAATCAGCTTGGCACAAGCAAATGCCCGACAACACGAGGTATCAGATTTGACGACTTTTGAGGTAAATGATTACACCAAAACGGGCTATCCCGATGCCTCATTTGATGTGATATGGGCAATGGAATCTGTCTGTCATGCCGATAATAAACGAGACTTTATCCAAGAAGCCTATCGCTTACTCAAGCCGGGCGGGCGACTTGTGCTTTCCGATGGTTTCGCCGTCAAATCTTCCTTTTCGACTGACGAGCAGCACATTATAAATACATGG
>CALCMV010000276.1 GCA_937967535.1 uncultured Saprospiraceae bacterium | reverse complement strand
AATCACGATGAACAAAGAAAATTTAAAATAAAGCGTGTTGTAATAGTCAATTTTTCAACGTCAACTTTCATTTGTGTTTTAAGGATATATTTTTCCGGGTCAATGCTGTTTTTTTGTGCTAATATTGTTTTTCCTGTTAATATATTTTCCGGGTCAATGTTGTTTTTTTGTGCTAATGTTGTTTCCTGTTAATGTGTTTTCCGGGTCAATGCTGTTTTTTTGTGCTAATATTGTTTTTTTCTGTTAATGTATTTTTCTGGGTCAATGCTGTTTTTTTGTGCTAATGTTGTTTCCTGTTAATGTATTTTCCGGGTCAATGCTGTTTTTTTGTACTAATGTTGTTTTTTCTGTTAATGTATTTTTTCGTAGTCAATGCTGTTTTTTTGTGCTAATGTTGTTTTTTCTGTTAATGTGTTTTCCGGGTCAATGCTGTTTTTTTGTGCTAATGCTGTTTTTTCTGTTAATGTGTTTTCCGGGTCAATGCTGTTTTTTTGTGCTAATGTTGTTTTTTCTGTTAATGTATTTTCCGGGTCAATGCTGTTTTTTTGTGCTAATGTTGTTTTTTCTGCTAATGTATTTTTCCGGATCAATTTTAATTCAAGGTCAATTTTTAATTTGAAGTTAACATTGAATTGAGTTTACATTTTAATTGAGTTTGAAGTTGTCGTTATTTCCAATTGACGATACAAAGATGCAGCACATACCTAATTTCAACAACTACAAAAAATCGTTTTTTCCATGCAAATCACATAGAGTAAAATGGAATGTTTTTGAAGTTAAAATATTTAATAGACTTATTTTCAAGCAAATAAAAAAATAAAATAAAACAACTTTGTTAAAAAATAATTCCCTGAATTGGCCTTGTTTTTTCGGAGAAAAAGTGGTCAAATAAGTCAAAAAAAGTAGTCGGGAGATGAATTTGGCAGGAAATTGAAAAACATAAAACAACAAAAAATTAACCTCTATTCAATAAAGAAAAAGTACAAAAATCACGTACTTTGCCCCCGTTTTAAATTTAATAATGCCTGGTAGTAATATTAAATGTTGAATGTCGAATTTTGGGTAAGAAACAGTAAACTCTAAATCATTCAAATTCATTCATTCAAAATTCATAATTCAAAATTAATTGTAAATAAATGGCAAAAATTCTCATCAACGACGGCATACATCCTGACGGACAAAAAATGCTCGAAACCGCAGGACACGAAGTACACACCACCAAAATTCCGCAAGACGAACTCCCCGCAAAACTTCCCGCATACGATGCGATATGCGTGCGTAGCGCGACCAAAGTACGCACCGCCCTCATTGACCAATGCCCCAATCTGAAAATTATCGGACGCGGCGGTGTCGGGCTTGACAATATTGACGTTGACCACGCTGCAGGCAAAGGCATTCACGTTATCAATACGCCGGCGGCTTCCTCGCAGGCAGTCGCAGAGTTGGCTATCGGACAGATGTTTTCGCTCGCTCGCTTCTTATATGACGCTGACCGAAATATGCCCACAAAAGGCGCAACCGACTTCAAAGCCCTCAAAAAAAGCTATGCCGGAGGCGTAGAATTGCGCGGTAAAACACTGGGAATCATAGGTTTCGGACGTATTGGTCAAGAAGTGGCACGTCTCGGACTTGGTATTGGTATGGAAGTAATGCCCGTTGATATGGCATTCGACGAGATGCGTATAGAGGTAGATATTTTCCGTTCGCGCAATGCTGCGCTCTCGCTCACTCTGCCTACCGCAGAGATGGACGAGATGCTTGCCGAAGCAGATTTTATCACCATTCACGTACCCTTCAAAACGGGCGGCAAAGCCCTCGTAGGCGCACAAGAATTTGCCAAAATGAAAGATGGTGTACGCATCGTCAATACGGCTCGCGGCGGTGCTATCGACGAAGATGCCCTAATCGCTGCCCTCGCAAGTGGCAAAGTAGCCGGTGCAGCCCTCGACGTTTTTGAAAACGAACCTACACCGCGAAAAGAATTGCTCGAACACCCGCGCATCGCGCTTTCGCCCCACATTGGCGCAGCCACAAAAGAAGCACAACGAAAAATTGGTTTGCTGCTTGCTACGCAGATTATTGACCTGTTAAAGTAGGTTTAAGTTTAAGTCTAAGATTAAGTTTAAAAATAAATTTTAATCTTAGACTTGAACTTAGGCTTTGACTTAATCTTAAACTTATGAAGATCAGGGCTTTCAAGGCAAAACTGCCCAATTTGAAAAAAATTGAGGATACAGATTGGTTTTTTGCTCAAGCAAAAGAGTACTTTCCACAATTTATGAAGGAAGGCTACTTCAAATCCGCCGGGCAAAAGGAGGTGATGATTGTGCAACGTGTAAAAAATGCACAAGGCGATTTTATCGGTTTGATGGCTTGCACGGATATTGAAGATTATTTGGCAGGTAAAATTGTGCGCCACGAACACACCCTCGAAGAAAAAGAACGCAAGATGATGAGCCTCACCAAAGAACGAAATGCCATAATAAAACCCACGATGCTGACCTATCTTAAAATACAAGAAATCACTGACCTATTGCTCAAATACACTGAAAAATATCCCGCCCATCACCAAATCAATTTCTTAGGTGAACAACACAGTTTTCATATCATTGATAAAGAAAAACACACGAAAAAACTCGCCCGAATGTTCAAAAAACACCTCCCGAAAGTCTATATCGCTGATGGGCATCACCGCTTTGCCACCGCAGCGAGTTTGTACAAACAAAATCCTGAAAGACGTTATTTCCTATCCGCCTTATTTGGCTCAGACCAATTGGAAATCAACGAGTTCAATCGAATTGTAGAAACGCTCAACGGTTACTCCCCAAAAGAATTTCTGGCTCAATTAGAAAAGACATTCGACATCATACCGCTCTCCAAATCCCGCAAGCCACAACGCATCCACGAAATCGTGATGCACCTTGCCAAAGATTGGTACGCCCTCCGCCTCAAAGAAGAAGAAATAGAAAAACTCAGCCAATATTCTCCCGCCGAATCATTGGATGTAAGCATACTCAACCGACTGATTATCAAAGATATTTTGGGCATCAATGATATACGCTCAGATGCGCGGGTCAGGTATGTCGAAGGCACAAAAGGCATCAAAGAAATCCAACGAAAAATCAATAAAAAAGACAATCGTGTAGGCTTCATCCTCTATCCTATCAAGGGCAAAAGTTTCATCACCGTCTCCGATAGCGGCGAAACCCTCCCGCCTAAATCCACCTTCTTCACACCACGCATGCGAAATGGTTTTGTTGTGCAGATGTTTTGATGAATTGACGAGTTGTTGAGTTGTTGAGTTGTTGAGTTGACGAATTGTTGAGTTGATGAATTGTTGAATTGTTGAATTGTTGGGTTGACGAATTGATGTATTTCCCTACTTCACAAAAGTCAACAACTCGTCAACACAACAACTCCACAACTCGTCAACACAACAACTCGTCAACTCCACAACTCGTCAACACAACAACACAACAATTCGTTATATCATCATGGATACAAATGAATTATTAAAATTATCTGAAAATCATCCTATCGTACTATTTGACGGGGTATGTAATTTGTGTGATGGATTTGTACAATTTGTGATGAAACGGGATAGGACAGGTGAGTTTCGCTTTGCACCACTTCAGTCGGAAACGGGGCGTATTTTGTTAGGTCATTTTAATTTGGATGAAAACGTGATAGATAGCGTTATTTTGATTGAAAATGGTGCGGCATACAACAAATCCACTGCGGGATTGAGGACTATGCGGCGTATAGGCGGGGTGTGGGGATTGGCATACGTTTTTATTATTGTACCAAAATTTATACGAAATAGTGTTTATGATTTTATTGCAAAAAATCGTTATCGTTTGTTTGGTAAAAAAGACGCTTGTATGATACCTACACCGGAGGTACGAGCGAGATTTCTTCAATAAATTCCAAAATAGTTTTACCTTTCTCCTTACATTTCGCTGATTTTGAAATAAGAAAAAACATTTGAAATTATTTTTATCAAAAATAAAACTATAATTTTTATTTAATTTTACAATAAACTTGTAATTAGTCTTTTATAAATAATTATATAGTTTAATTAATTTTGAATGGATAATAGTCTAATTATTAAAGAGAAAATCAAGTTAATAAATATTTAAAGTAAAATAATTAGTTTTATATAATTTTGTAAATTATTAGTAATCAATGGAATGTATTTTGTTTTCTTAGTTCAAAATCAGCAAAATTATAGTTTCTCATTTAAGGATAATTCCTTTACTTTATTCGTTAAAAAATAAGTTGTACAACAACACCACAACACAACAACACGACAACACAACAAACACAACACAAAGAATGAAAATTACCATACTAACGATAGGTACGCGCGGCGATGTGCAGCCTATGGTGGCTTTGGGTGCGGGCTTACGAGCAGCAGGACACGAAGTGAAAGTAGCGACCCATTTAAATTACGAAAAACTGGTGCGCTCTTACGAATTGGACTATGCGCCTGTGGTGGGCAATGTCAATGAGGTCATGCAATCTGACGAAGTGCGTGCGGTGCTAAATAAAGGCGGTAATCCTTTTAAATTATTCAGCGAAATGCGAAAAGCTGCCTTGCCACTTGTAGAAGATGCGATTAATGAAAAATGGGCAGCCTGTGAAGGAACGGATTTGATAGTAGCATCGGCACTCAGCGTCTATATAGGTTTTTTTATTGCTCAAAAACTGGAT
>CALCMV010000275.1 GCA_937967535.1 uncultured Saprospiraceae bacterium | reverse complement strand
GTCTCACTTCTCTTGTCTCACGTCTCGCGTAAGCGTTTGAAAGACATCCTCTACGCTTTGTACCTCTTGGTGCATTTCGATGAGGGTGAGTCCGTTTTCTACGGCAAATTTAAAGATTTTGGGGCGAATGTCGTATTTTTTATTGGTGATGATTTGCCATTTTGATGAGTTGTTGGGTTGACGATTTGACGAGTTGTTGAATTGTTGGGTTGACGAGTTGTTGGGTTGTTGAGTTGTTGAAGTTTCGGGGAGGCGTTCGATGCGGGTAGCATCGGGGATGTTTTGGAGTTGGGCTTTGCCGATTTTTTCGAGGAATTGGACGGTGATAGCGGTCTCGCCTGATACGCGGCGGCGGAGGTCGTCGATGGTATCATTGGCGACGAGTTTGCCGCGATTGATGATGAGTACGCGGTCGCATATCGCCTGTACTTCCTGCATGATGTGGGTGGAAAATATGACGGTTTTGGATTTGCCGATTTCTTTTATCAATGCGCGGATATCAACCAATTGATTGGGGTCAAGCCCGGAGGTAGGTTCGTCGAGTATCAGGACTTCGGGGTCGTGCAACATTGCCTGTGCCAAGCCCACTCGCTGTCTGTAACCTTTTGATAATGCACCGATTAGTTTTTTTTGCTCGCGCTCCAATCCGGTCATTTCTATCATCTCGGCGATGCGCTCGTGCTTGTTGGATAGCTTGTGCAAACCCGCCACAAAGCTGAGGTATTCGCGGACGTACATATCTTTGTAGAGTGGATTGTGTTCGGGCAGATAGCCGATGCGTTCGCGGACTTTCATAGGTTCTTTGGCGGTGTCGTAACCACATACGCTAGCTTCGCCCTCCGTCTGCGGAATGAAGCAGGTGAGGATTTTCATGGTCGTGGTTTTCCCCGCACCATTGGGTCCGAGAAAACCGAGTACCTCGCCGCTTTGGGCTTCAAAACTGACATCATCAACGGCGTGTTGTGTGCCGTATTTTTTGGTGAGTGAATTTACTTTTACAGACATTTTTTAAGTGCAAGTTCATCCCATAAATGCTCTAACATGTGCAGTTACGGTACCTTGATTTATTTCTAAAATTGCTATTTTAACATCATCAATAAATCTGATTTCCTGTTCGCCCGACAAGATAGCCATTAAATTAATGAATTGCAACAAAGAGATAATTCGTCATTACTCCGGTTGCGTTCACGAGTCAGGCTAGGCTTCATTTTATTGGCGGCGTAAATCCAATATGTTTGCCAAATTAGATATTGGACGTTTTTAATTAAAAGTTATTTAAAATTACAATTTATATTAATTTGCAAATTAATCTTTTACAAAAAAAATAAATTATTTATATTTTATTTTAATGTCACTTCTATAAGCGCATTTTTAAATGTATTATTTTTATTATTAATTTAAAAACAAAATTAGCGCGAATAATATGTTTTTTGTTTCATGGTAATTAAATACTGTTTTTTGTTAATTTTTATAAATAAAAATTTTAAATAATATTTTCACAAAAATAAATTTATATGTATTTAAGTACATGGACACAATTATCTTTAATTTATAACGGCTTCTTTTTCCGTTGTTTTCCCTTTAAAAATCCTTACGTAGCGTAGGCTATGCGCGGATTTTGAAAGAAAAAACAACAAAAAAATAACCTCGTTCTAATTTTAAACCTAATTGTGTCCATGTACTTACAAAATTAAATTTCATTAAAAATGACTTTTCTTATTCTTGTAGTGGACTCATTGTTGTATTGTTCAATTGTTATTACGGTTTTTTGCTTCGCAAAAAACTCATTTCAACCATGAAACAATATAGCAATGAAACAATGGCAGTGGCTTCGCCACGTTAGAAATTAGGAAGTTAAGAAAACATAAAATTGCCATAATGTTACAAATTGCAAAGTTTTTGTTACAAATGTGCAAGTGTTATTGTATGAATTACACTTACTTTGCGGTACGCCTACGCCAAAAATAAAGACTATATAGCAAGGAAGAGCAGCCGCCCGGATAGGATTGTAAACTTAGATGCCTCTTGGTTTCCGATTTGGGTGGTTGTCTTTTTTTAGGAAAACAAAAAATAAATAACTTCACCGAAAACAAAAATTTATCATCCGCCCTATACATAATCTGCCACAAAATTCGCGAATATTATTACATTTAATTGTTTTCAAAAAACAATTACCTGAAGTATCAATATCGTACATAATTTGACGCATTTACCCTTACATTTATTTTGCGATTACCCATATTTTTAATATCATTGCATTTGAGGCATCTACTACTTACAATAGAAATGAAAGAAGTGTTCATCGTAATATCCACAGCTTTTTGCTGTGCGATAGGTATGTGCTGTGCTTACTCGCAGAGTCACTTCTTTGATGTCCAAACCTTAAATACCGAACATGGCTTACCATTCAACAACATTTTTCAAATCAAACAAGACCATAAGGGATATATCTGGACAAGTACGCTAGGAAATATCAGCCGTTACGATGGCGATAAATTCAAAACTTATACCTATTCGGACTTAAATATCGCGCAAAACGGTGCGA
>CALCMV010000274.1 GCA_937967535.1 uncultured Saprospiraceae bacterium | reverse complement strand
TAATTAAAAATTAAAATAATAATACAATTGACAGCTAAAGCAGTCATTACGGTATTCGCAGTCAGCCTGTTTAACCGTCAGGTATTCACTGCAAGGGCTATCTGTTTTGAGAAAGTCCTTGGTACAGTGTTGATTGATTTATAAAATTTGATAGCAAAAATACGACTTTGAAGTGAATTTTGAATGGCAGTTGTAGGATTTGACGGATTTGGGCTAGGATTTGGCAGCCGGAATTTAGGAAACGCAAAAAATGAATCACAAATCTAAGGAATCACGTATTAAGGATTTTTAGCATTTAAAATAATTCATCTAAAGAAAGCTGCAAATCAATAGTTTGAACTGCAATATCATTTTATTTGAGTGTGACACACATAAATGGATTCGTAATATTAGGCGCATAGCGTCGGAACACTTTGTAACCAACGATTAGCCCCACAACTTCCTAAGCCGCATAGCGGCGGCACTATTAAAACCAACGTATTAAGGGGGACGACGCTACGCGCCTTTTTCGGGTAGTTGGACATTAGGTGTTACAAATGGTATCGACGCTATGCGCCTAAAAAGTACACTCTAATATTAAACTTTCGCAAATGTGTGTTACACTCATTTTATTTTTACCAAAAAAAAATCAAAAAATACGCGAACAATAAAAGTAAAATCAAGGATAAATCTCCAGCCGTTCTGTCCGATGAAATTGTAAATCAAAAAATCCACCGTTTATAAATGCCTCAAAAACAACTTCTTGTGTAATGTAATCAAGTTCTACAATTCTACCGCCTCGCAGGTTTTCTTCATCATAATCACATCTGCCCGGACTAAATAAAATATTATTTTTTTGCGGTAAATAATCTACATCCGAGACGATAGGTGAGTAAGTTTTGTTGTCACGTTCTTTGCCATATTGCCAGATTTGGCGGACGGTCATGGCTTCTTCATCAATCAAATATTTGACGGCGCGGCTGTATTTTTCGCTTGTATTGTAATGCCGGTTAAGTCCATTGTCAAACAGCATCAAATGACCATTGGGGAGTATCATGGGGGCGTGTTGATACCAATTCCACTCAAAATCGGGGTGATTTTCATAACCATTCAAGACCTGCGTATCGGTGATAGGATTTTCGTTGGCATCCAGAGGAGTGAGCAAAAAATCATTGAGATTGTCGCCTTGTCGGTTGGTATCCCAACCCAAATGCGGCGCAAGTATCCATTGTACTTTATTATCATAATCCAACTTGACGAGTCCCTGTTTTTGACAACTGACGATGATATTGCCATCCGATTCATCATAAATCACCGCATTGGCATGTAGCCAGTCCATAGGCGAATTATTCAGTACATTATCCCAAGTTGTGCGCCATTCGTCGAGCGATTCTTTCAAATCCCAAATGTGCGAAATATCTCCCGTCTGACGGTCAATTTCCAAGATAAAATCTTCTTTCGTCAAATTGCCATTTTCGTGATAACTGTCGGGACTGTCTACCGTAAGCAGAAAGTTGCCATCGGGTTTTTCCTGCACATTATGATGAAACCAAAAACCACCCAAATCCCACGAATTTAAAATTTCTCCATACACATCTATCTCATAAATAGCATCATCGGTGGCATCGCCAAAATAAAAATTCCCATTTTGTAGTCGTTCCAGACCTACCGCAGCGTACATATTATTCAATATCGGATGCTCACGATAATCCAAAACCCAACGAATTTTACCAAAAGCATCAAACATATATGGCATGTGCGGGATGTGATTTGCATGATTGCTGACGAGTGTAAAACCGGGTGTCATTTTGTCAGTTTTTCGGATTTGTACCGTTGCTATGGGTAAATTTTCGGGCAAAGATGTCGTTTGGATTTTGAGGGTATCTTTGGTCAATTCTTCATTATTATCACCCAGTAGAGTGACATGTACAATATTCTCATAATCGGCATACAAACCCAAAATTGGAATTTGATGGCTGATATCCGATGCAGGAAAAATATGCGAAACACCGGATGTTTCGCCGTCTTGCCCCAGTACATCAATTTTGATTTTTCCTGCTAGATTGGTTTGTACATCCAACTTGGCACAAAGCGGATTGGCACCCGCCGGATTGATGGTGAATAATACTTCCCATTCAGGGTCAGCAGGTGGTGGAGGCGGTGTGTCGTCGGAATTTGGACGGCAGCTTATTAGTGTGATGGCACATATTACAAGTCCTATTAAACGATTTATTTTCATAGCTATTTACTTTTTTGATGAAAACATAGATACAAGTTAATTGTTTTTTTTGGAAAAAAAATTATCACATTATATATTTTATCTGTATCAATTTTCACATACAAAAATTCACATAATTAATTGAATTATAATTATTTATAAATTTAAATAAAAAATAAATAATAGGATTTATGCAAAAAGCAAACGTTTGACTTTCTCGAAAATATATAAATAAGACAATTTTGTGTTAATTTTCGCTTATTTCTGTATCAATTTTCACATATAAAAACTTGCATAATTACTTGAATTATAGTTATTTATAAATTTAAATAAAAAACAATAAATAGGATTTACTCAATAAAAGAATGTTTGACTTTCTCGAAAATATATAAATAAGACAATTTTATGTTAATTTTCGCTTATTTCTGTGTCAATTTTCATATACAAATATTCACATAATTACTTGAATTATAATTATTTATAAATTTAAATTAATTTAAAAAATATACTTTTACGAAAAACGGATATTTGACTTTTTCAAAAATACTCCAATTGATTTTTTATTTTTACAACATGGCACGTACCAAACTTCCTGACGAATTAAAAGAAGCGATTTCGATGCTTTCTAATAAAGAAAAAGATAAACTGCTGTTTCGGTTAATAGCAAAAGATTCGGCTTTGGCAGAAAAACTGACCTTTGAATTGCTCGAAGGTCAGGAATCAAAAGATGACCGGCGTGAGGAGATTTATCAAATGATTGATAAGGGTTTTGAAAAGTATCGCTTTTACTCGCCGGGTTATTTGTTGTTGACTTTGCGAAGTGTTAGCGGAGACATTAATCGGCACGTAAAAACAACGAAAGATAAGTACGGCGAAATCCAACTCAATTTGTTGATGCTCAATAAGAGTTTGGGATTGTTCGGAGAGAAAATACGCAAGGCACCTTCGCACAAATCACGTACTTTTGATAGCTATGTTGTCAAACGTGCGGTCAAGTTAGTAACTTTGTTGCGTAAATTACATGAAGATTATTTGCTTGATTTTCAGGAAGATATTCAGAAATTAGGACGATATATGGATGAGCAACCCCGAATGAAAATCCTCGCCGAAGAACTTGGATTGGACATCGAAATGTTCAAACATGGTGAGATTTATTGAGATATAGAACGATTTGCAAAATCGTTTTACGTTTTGAATTTCAGGCGATAATTAGCAACTGTTTTGCCTCTGGCGATTTTATCAAGTTTGCGTTTGACGAGTTTTTTCTTGATGGGTTTGAGCAATTGGGTGAATAGGATGCCTTCGATGTGGTCGTATTCGTGCTGGATGACCCGCGCATTGATACCGTCAAAAATTTCTTCATGTTCCTCAAAGTTTTCGTCCAAATATTTCAGCTTTAAGACTTCCGGACGACTCACATCGCCACGAATATTGGGGATGCTCAGGCAACCTTCCTCATAGTCCCAATGCTTGCCTGTTTCCTGTATTTTTTGGGCATTAATGAATACGCGCTTGATGCCTTGGTCTTTCTTGTCTTCCTCCATACTCTGCACAGTATCAATGAGAAACAAACGTATCGGCAAACCAATTTGAGGGGCAGCCAAGCCCACACCTTCGGCATTGTACATGGTTTCCCACATATTTTTTATGAGTTCATCAAGATTAGGATAATCCTTGTCTATTGGTTCACAGACTTTCTTCAAAACAGATTGCCCGTAGGCGTATATTGGTAAAATCATTTTTCAAGTTCAAATTCAAGTGTCAAGCGCAAGTTCATGCAAAACAGACGATAGCACTACAAAATTAAGGATGCAAATGTAAAGAAATTTGGACACAAAATGTTCAAAGCAATAAGAGCATGTTTAAAATTTTTCAAACTGATAATCAATCGCTTGAAAAATTTTAGAAGGTATTCTTATTCTATAAACTACCTATAATGTTTGTCTTCGATGTATTCCTGCAAAATCAAAATGGCACTGATGCGGTCGAGTCGTCCTTTTTCGCGGCGTTTCATTTTCTTGACACCGCTTTCTACGAGAATACGTGCGGCACGTTTGGAAGTCATACTTTCATCAATCATTTCGACGGGAATATCGGGAAATGCTTTTTTGAGTTTTTCGACAAATTTGTAGATGATTTTTGTGGTTTCGGTGGGTTCGTCATTGATGTCAAGCGGTTCACCAACGACAAAGGTTTCCACTGCTTCTTTGGAGGTATAATCTTTCAAAAAATCCATCAAATCCTCATTCGCAACAGTATCCAAGCCCGTAGCAATAATTTGCATCGGGTCAGAAACGGCAATTCCGACACGCTTTGTTCCGTAATCTATGGCTAATATTCTTTTCAATGTGGTGAAGTGATTTTGATTGAAGTTTAAATACGTTCCTTCCATGTTTGTGGATTTCTACTCGTATGAAAGATAGCAATGACTTCTATGATTTCATCGACTTTGAAAAAAATTATGAATGGAAACTTTGGAACGGTACATTTTCTGATATTTCGGTGTAGTACAGGAAATGTAAGTGGGTCTTGTGAGATTCTATCTAAACAATCTTTGATGTGTTGGTAGAAATCATCTGCTACTTTCTCACTCCGCTCGGCATAGTAGGTGTATGAATTATCAAAGTCGTCCTCTGCTTCATTCCATAATTCAATTTTATGTAGTCCTCTCATATTTTTTCTTTATCTCATCCCAACTTTTGAAGGTACCCTCTCCCCGTTCGATTCTGTCCAAACGAGCATCCAATAACTTTTTATGTTCAGCGAAAGAATCTGTATGCTCTTTGACATTAAGAATTTCCACATAATCAAATTCTCCCAAAAGATTCATAAAAAAATCTATTTTAGCTTGTTCTTTAATACTAATGGTTAATTCCATAATAATTTTACTTTTATCCAAAAATAAAGAAAAAATATTGAACAGGCAAGTTTTTCAATTTAGTCAAAAATTATTTCAACTTAACGGCTGTTCCATAGACCAATATCTCTGACATGCCTTGCATAATCATAGAAGTTGCCATACGTACATTGACAACGGCATCTGCGCCGAGTGCTTGGGCATCTTCGACCATGCGAGACATCGCTTCCTCACGGGCGGAGGCTTGCAGATTGGTGTATTCGCTGATTTCGCCGCCAATGATGTTTTTTAATCCGGCAAAAATATCGCGCCCGATATTTCGCGCCCTTACGGTGTTGCCCCGCGCAATACCTACAATTTCAGTGATTTCTTTTCCGGGAATATTTTCTGTTGTGGTGACAATCATGCTCAATGAGTGAATGAATTTTGAGTGGCTACCCGTCTAACTTTGCTCAACCCTGATAATCAACGTTTTATGGTTTTTTTTGTAAAACGCTGATTTTTAAGATTTGGTGATGCCTGACACTTTGAAAGTGTCCGTCATCTTAGGCAAACTTAGACGGATAGCCTTTTGAATGAATGAGCGATTGATTATCAATGTATTAGAAATGATTCATTCATTCATCTATTCATAATTATAAAATAATCACATTATCAATCATGTGAACAACACCGTTGCTACCCTGAAGGTCAGTCATCGTAATACGTGCGATGATGCGCTCCGGATTGCTACCGGTTTCTACGATTTGGGTAGTACCATCAGCACCGAATCGAATAGTATAGCTACTTGTCGTATCGAGACCAAAAGAATCAATTAACAGGTCGTCAGACAAATCCTCAGAACGGATATTGCCATCTACAACATGGTCTGAAAGAATCTCTTCCAAGACATCAAACGGTATATTCATTGAAGTCGTCCATTGAATAGCATCATCTGTAGGCGCGAAAATGGTAAATGGTCCTTCACCTTGCAAAGTATTGACCAAATCTACGGTAGCAAGATCGGCTACAAGGTTATTAAGGTTGCCGTCATTATTAGCTAAATTAATGATGTCCGGCACCGTAATCACTTGGTCAACTACGTGAATGACTCCCGTAAGACCATCAATATCTACGCTTGTGATATTGGCAGAATTGTTGAGCGAAAGCGCATCTACATCTACCTTCATGCTGGCAGGAAAACCCTGTGCATCGGCAAGGGTACTGACATATCCGTTGGTGAGGTCAAATGAACCGACAACACCATCTATTACGTGATTGAGTAAGACATTTCTCAAGTCGCCGATAGGCAAATCATTGACAGAAGCTACCCCTGCATTGGCAAGGAAAGCATCAAAAGCAGCGTTGGTCGGTGCAAAGATGGTTACTGCGGCACCGTCGAGTTGAGAAGTCAGGTTGGCGGCGGCAAGTGCATCTACCAATGTACTCAATTCGGAAAATGTATCCAAGGTTTCGGACAGTGAAGTGGGTACGGGGTCGGTTTCGTCGGGTTCGCAGGCAGGAAATAATATAACAACTACCAATAAGCTAAGGGGAAGTAATAATGATTTTAAATTAAATAATTTCATACTTAGTTTGAATATTAAAATAATGTTAATTTGAAAAACGACTGCAAAGGTACAAACTTTGAGCCAAAACTACTTTGAAATTCCAAATTACAAGCACCAAATCTTCAATTTTCCTATTCAAATTTTGGCATTTCTTAGGCTCGTTCCGAGTTTGATGACCTCTAATAACTCATTCATCATCATGGCAGTAGCTCCCCACACGACAAAACCTTTTATGTCGAAGTATGGCGTATTTTTCAATACGAATCCGGCAGGTACACGGATGTCAGTCGTTTTCAATTTATCGGGATTAAAAAAATCGGCAAGCGGGGCTTCTATGACGGCTTTTACCTCCGCAGGGTCGGGTACATAATCAGGCACCACATGCGAATAGCCGACTATCGGATATACCATCGAGTTGCTAATCGGGATGTGCATCGGTGTCAGTTTTCCAAGTATTTTTACATCATTGGGTCGGATGTTGACTTCCTCTTGTGCCTCGCGCAATGCGGTGTCTGTCAGGTCATTATCTTGTTCCTCTACACCACCGCCGGGAAAGCTGACTTGCCCGGCATGTGCGCCCCTGTCGGTGCGTTGCATCAGCGCGATGTGGGCTTTGCCGTCTTTTGGGTATAGCATTGCCAAGACTGCCGCCACGCGCACATCGTCACGCGGTTTGATTTTTCGCAATTCGATGTCTTTACGAGTGTAGCTTGCCATGCGGTATTGTGCCTCCTCGCCCGGAAGTGCTTGTGTGAGTTGTCGGCGGATGCCTTCGATGAGTATTTCAAAATCCATATTTACCTAACAGGCAAAAAGCAGAGATTGTTATGTTGCGGGTTGCGGTTAGGAGTTGCGAGTTATTTCTAAAGTGGGTAGTGTTATGAATGTAATGCTAATTAACCTGAAAACTCAACAGATTTTATTTTAGTTGAAATTTTTGAAAATAAATTTTAAAAATCTATAAATTACAATGTGTTTGCCAAATTAAAAATTACAAATTGAACGTGAATAGTTTATTTATTTTTATTTTTGTAAATAATTAATTTTTAAATAAATACAAATTATAATTTAATTATTATTAATAATCAAAAAACACTGAATATCCAATTTAGCGAACACATTAAAATTAGATAGATTTAAAAAAAAGTATGTTTTTAGAAAGATTCATTTTCATAGTAGTTTTAGTTTAAAAAGTTACTTATTTCTTTGTTTTAAATGCTTGCAATATATCGTATTTGATTCGTCTTTTCAGCTTATTTATTAATGTTTTTTCTCCTTTTAATTTCTTGTCAAATATATCTTTCTGTATGGTATAATTTTCTGATTTAACGTCAACTTCTTCTACTTTTCCTTTCTTTACGATGACAAATAATTCTCTTTGATTGTATTTATCTCCTTCTTCCATCAGCAAGGTTTTTATACCTGCTTTTCTAAATACATTTCTCAAAGAATGTACATTAAAATAATACGTATGAACGACCCTAAACCAATTATCCAATAATTTACTATTGCCAAATTTCAAATTATTCGGCACAGCAATATAGGCAATACCATCATCTTTCAAAATAGCTCTTACCTTTTGCATAGCACTGACCGGATTGGCAAAATGCTCCAATACATGCCGCATAATAATCACATCAAAAAAGCCTTCAAATTTTTCGTGAAAATCAATATCTATATCTGTACCAAGCATCTTCACGCCCATACTTGTCAGTGTTTTTCGACATTCTTCCGAAGGCTCAATCGCGTAATAATCCGCATCAGAAATTTTCTCCATCAAATACTCCAAATTATTCCCATCACCACTCCCAATGTCCAATACTTGCTGAATATTTTCAGGCAATAATCCGCTTTTATCTAAGCGTTCATATACAGGTTGATAATAATTTATTCCTGCTCTTTCTGTATTTTTCTGAACATTCGGACGATAATATTTGTCATATTCTTTTTCGTAAAAATGAATATACCGCCCCTTATCCCAACGCGGATTCAAATACGATAAACCGCAATCCTTACAGATGACCACATGAGTCGGCAAACCAAACTGTCCACGCTCACAAATTTTCTCCGTATTATCCGCCCCACATACCGCACAATTTACTTGTTCAAAATTATTATTCATTATATCAAATGTTCTTTTTATTTTTCAAAAAATAAAACCACGGCAAAGGGTAAATATGTTCAGATACAACATGTGCTAAAATAAATTCTATCAAAAACGAAATCGCCGTTGCATAAGCAGCCCCCACAACTCCAAAATACTTAATCAGAAAATAATTTAAAGCCAAATTAACAATGATTTTTATAATAGCAATATAGGTCAGGTATATGTTCTTTTTAAAATACAAAATAAAACTCGCCCTAAGCGAATACCAACCCAAAAAACCATAAGCGAGTGCCACCCAAAATACATACACCAATCCGCCTTGATATTCCGGTTTGAATAGATATAATGCCACAGGAGCAAGCAAAGTCACCCCTAATGTTGCCATCACAAATCCCGCCATTCCTGCATAGGTATATAGCACGATTTTTCGACGTGCCTGCTCGGTATCCCGTTTAATGAGTTCGTACAAAAAAGGCACCCAAGCCAAAGAAAAAGCTGCTTGTAATATCAACACAACGCTACCTATCTTATAGCCTATTTCATAAACCCCCAAGTCGCCCACATTTTCCATCCATCCGATAAATATGCGGTCAGAAAAATTCACCACCGAAGCCGCGACATAGTAAGGAATCAAGGGCAGCGCAAACTTCCACGCATCATGCTGATAGACCTTCGATACTTGGCGTGTCAACAAACCACTTCGATACAAAAGGTACAAGCCTATTCCCGTAAAAACCATCTTACTACCCACAATAGACCATACTCTTCCATCATAATTCCACTTTAACGCAAGTACAAATAATATAGCGAGTACCATTTCAAGCAGAGTCATACCTACATTAAAAGTAAGATGTTTAACCGGCTGATTAGTAACTTGATAAATAACAGATACCACAGAGGGAATCAATATAGCAAGGCAATAAAACGGAATAACAGGCATCCATTTTGGGTCAAGTTGAATAGCTGCTGCCAAATATTTTCCAAAAATAAGAAACAGCAAAACAAATATTCCAAACGAGATTAAAGGATTGATTAATACAGAACTGAAATAACTCGAAAAAGTATTTTCCCCATGTTCTCTGCGATAATATTCGACACTAATCGCCTGCCCCACACTCAATATAATCAAAGGCGCGACCACCCCCGTAATCGAATAAATCAAACCCAAAATCCCCATATTCTCCTTACCAATTTCATTGGCTACGAGGGGCAGAATCAGAAAACCTGCCGCCTTGCTACTAAGCCCGGAAATCGTATAAAGAGAAAGCGATTTGAGTAATTTCATGCGTGGTTAAATGATAAAATCTTTGAGGTATTGGACAGCGAGTTCACCACTGCGTCCTTCCTCTGCCGTACCTGCGGTATGATTATAATAAGTAGCTTTTCTAAACACTTCTTCGTCTTTCTTATTGGATTGATTTTCAATGATTTCTAATAATTTTTCGCGGGTATCGGCTCGTACTGCCAAGCCATTTTTGCAGTAGCCGTACATATCGCTGATATTCGTATCGTATGCACCAAACTCGTAATAAATGCTCACCACATTCAGCAATACCGCTTCGAGGTGTGTAGAGGTATTTCCCGCAATAATCAGGTCTTGTTTTTGCAAAAAATCAAACACATTTTCTGCCTTTGTCGAATATAAAACGCCTTCCGGCATCGAAAAATTACGTTCATCAGCCGGATGTGGACGAAAAGTAAATCTTAGCTGCGGCAATTGAGCAACCAAATAATCCACCAATGTTTCTACGTCTGCTGTCTCATCCAATTTATTACAACAAATCCCCACACGCTGCACCCGCGACTGCCTATTGCGTAGCGATGCGTAAGGGTCAAATTTTGGCATTCCGATAAAGCGCACCTCACCATTTACTGTGCCGTTTTCGGCGTATCTGTCGAGCGTTGCCTGCCCTTCGAGTAGGCTCAAATCAAAATCTAAAGGCGGAAAATACGGTGTCACACTCGCATGTTGCACATAAATCGTCGGTACGCCCAATGACTTGGCAGCCAACAACATAGCTCGCGGAAAAATCGTATGGTCATTCGCAAAAACAATGTATGCAGGTTCGTATTTTCGGATAAAATGCCGACAGGCTTCATACTGCCCCACTGCCTTAAAAATATAATCCGCATACCACCATGCTTGTTTACCGTATTTTTTTTTGAATTGATAATAAATAAACGGAAAACGATACAAACGATACAAAATTCGCCCATGCAATAGCGGCACAATATCATCCGACTGCGAAACAGCCGCTTCATAAGTCAGATAAACGGATTCGGGCAGACGTTCTTTCAAAATTTTCAAAACTGCACGGTTATTACTACTTGTAATCAGCAACCAGGGGGCATTTTGTAATTTATTATAATTCAGGTATTTACGAAATTTAAATGGATAATAAATCGCCCGAAACGGCAAAGCCACCAAACGCCCCACGATATTCACCAATCGCCGCCACCACCGACTCGCCGAAAACTGATTTCGCACCCCCTCCGATGCCATTTCCAGATAGCCACTAAAACCAAACTGAAGTATCGAAAAATACACTTTCGATAAATCCTCATAATTTATATCACGTATGTTTTTTGTCTTTTTCATTTAAAATTCCCCAAAGATAAAACAATTAATCACTCAAAACATTGCATGAACGCCTGTACATATCTATTTTTGATTTTTTACGAAAAAAAACGAATAAACAAGTCAACGAATAGACAAATAACGACTCCCCAATTCATCAACTCAACAACTCGTCAACTCAACAACTCGTCAAACACATGCAAACAATATCCATCCAAAATCGCCCGATAGGTCAGGGGCATCCTGTTTACATCATCGCTGAAGCGGGCGTCAACCACAATGGCAGCCTTGATTTAGCCCTTGAATTGGTGCGGGAAGCCAAAAAAACAGGTGCCGATTGCGTCAAATTCCAAACCTTCAAAGCCGCCCAAATCGTCACGCCCGAAGCCCCCAAAGCTAATTACCAATTGCAAGTGACCGACCCCGGCGAATCACAATTTGACATGCTCAAAAAACTCGAACTCCAAACTGAAGATTGGCAAAAAATTATGGCGTACTGCCGCGAACTCGACATCCAATTCCTTTCCACACCTTATAATAAAGAAGACGCAGATTTGTTGGCAGATTTGGGCGTAGATGCCTTCAAAATAGCTTCCGGGCAATTGGTCGAAACACCATTTTTGGAGTATGTAGCCCGCAAGGGCAAACCCATGATTATCTCCTCCGGCATGGCTACACTCGCCGAAGTCTATGAAGGCGTACAAGCCATTAGAAGTACTGAAAATCAGGATATTATATTACTTCAATGCACCACCAATTACCCCTCTTCGCTCCAAGATGCCAACATTCGCGCCATGTCTGCCATGCAGCAATCGCTCGATATTCAGATTGGATATTCCGACCATGTGCCAAGCAATTACGCCTGTTATGCGGCGGTGGCTTTGGGGGCTTGTCTTATCGAAAAACACTTTACACTTGACACCAAAATGGAGGGTCCCGACCATTCAAGTTCGCTCGACCCACAGGCATTTACCCAACTTGTTGAGGGCATCCGTAGTATAGAAACTTCGCTCGGCAATCCGGTCAAAAAACCGACCGCTACCGAAGTCGCCAATACACAAGGAATGCGCCGTAGCATCATTGCACATCGTCCGCTTGCGGCGGGTACGATTATTGAGGAAAAAGACTTGGGATATAAACGCCCTGCAACGGGTATTTCTCCAAGTATGTTGCATCAAATTTTGGGTAAAACTGTCCGCAAAGACATCCCCGCCGATACCCCGATTCCATTTGATGCGATTAATTGGTAACGTAGCGCGATACTTCCAGTTCGCGTGACCGTAGAACGATGCTTCCAGCTCGTTCACATGCAAATAAGGACTAAACTAACGCGGCGCGAACTGGAAG
>CALCMV010000273.1 GCA_937967535.1 uncultured Saprospiraceae bacterium | reverse complement strand
CCGCCCCCATTTGTAAGCAAGTCCTCCCCCGTCCACCACTTTAGTCGCATAGTTCCGATAATTATCGGAATCATCCTCACCTCCAAACCAAAACGTCATTCTGAATTTATTTCAGAATCTCCCGAGCGACAAGCACCATATCGAATATGAGCTAAAATTCTGTATTACCCAAAATCAAAAAACAGGAGTCTTGCACAGCATTTGTTTTCCATCATTCGGGAGATGCTGAAACCAGTTCAGCAAGACGGTTGAGTTTAGTATTTTTGCAGCGTCAATATTCTTATCAACACAATGAATGAAATTTTAGACCATACAGAGAAGAAGAATCAGAAGAGAACATTTTCAAAATTATCTTTGATAATGTTTCTGATAACATTAGGCTTATTTATTTACCTCGGAACACTTATTCCGGGAGTTTTAAGCAAGCGAAGGAAGTCCTTTAACGCTGCCTACACTCATCTATATGTCATTTGCCATATTAGTTTCTTCTGTAATTGGCATTGTGATAACAATTTGGAGTTTTGTAAAAAAAGAACCTAATAGTTGGTATAAATGGTTGGGTGGAATTTTGAATTTCTTATTTGCCTTATTCCTTCTTATTTCCGTTATTTTTGGTCGATAACAATATACTATTTGCCGATGTCACAAGTCAGACGCTTGAGTTTAGTATTTTTATTTTCGATATGTTTTGCTAAAATTTGGGTAAAAAGCTAATTTTTCAAGAAATTTACACTTGATTTGTATTAAAAAATAGTCAATGTATGAAAAACAGAGTATTGCTTGAAACAAGTGTCAGACTGGTCATGCCCGACGAAGCCGAGGCAGCTATGGAGGATCACAAAGATTTGATTGCCGATTTATACGATAAGGAGAGGGCAGGTTGTTCGCCCCGAACTTTCCTTTTTATCGTACTCATCCTCGTCAATGTCGGAATGTATTTTTTATTGAAAAATACTTCTCCCGGATATGTCGTTCCAAAGATGTTGCTTGGTAATGTTCTTTTCATTATATTTTTCTTTTTAATGATTACGATAATTTATAACATCATATTTAGAAGAAAAGCGAGAAAGATAGAAGATGAGGACAATTTTTACGACGACATAGATGAAGATTATATCGTCATAGGAGATTTGCAGAGCCTCAAAAAACCAAAATTGACCTTACGGGAAAATGACTTTAGCTATGGCGTAGCTACACATGAATGGGCAGACATCAGAGCCTACACCAACTCGGACGAATGGCTATTTGTGATGTTGAAAGACGGGGCATTAGTACCGATAAAAATAGATAACCTCAAAGAAAAGCGAAGAATGGAAATTATCGGAATTTTTGCCGACAGAATACGCAGAGTAAAAAACACCCAACAATCAGGCAGTGAAATAAATATGGTATGACGGCTTGATTTTTTTACAAAAACTCATATCTTTATGATAATAGAAGCCACCTTAGGATTTAAATAACAATATTAATTCCCTACCTTTGCGGATGGAAAAAAGCACACCACACAAATTTCTTGGCGAAGGACTCACCTTTGATGATGTATTGCTCGTTCCGGCTTATTCTCAAGTATTGCCGAGAGAGGTCAGCATCAGTTCCCAACTCACCCGTAATATTCGACTAAATGTACCGATAGTTTCTGCGGCGATGGATACCGTTACGGAATACAAACTCGCAATTGCAATTGCGCGAGAGGGCGGCTTGGGTTTTGTGCATAAAAATATGACGATAGCCCAGCAAGCCGAAGAGGTGCGCCGCGTGAAGCGTTCGGAAAGCGGTATGATACTCGACCCCGTAACGCTCACCGCCTCCGCACTGGTAGGTGATGCACAGGAATTGATGAAAAAATACAAAATCGGCGGTATTCCGATTGTGAATGAGGCGAATAAATTGATTGGTATTCTCACCAACCGCGATTTGCGTTTTGAGACAAACTTGATGCGTCCGATTACCGATTTGATGACGACTGAAAAACTCGTCACAGCCCCCGAAGGTACGACGCTCGACCAAGCCCGCGACATTCTTCAACGACATAAAATCGAGAAACTACCCGTTGTCAATGAGCAAAATACACTTGTCGGATTAATTACCTATAAAGATATTATGAAACTCATTGATTACCCGAATGCCTGCAAAGATGGCTATGGGCGACTCGTGGTAGGCGCGGCTGTGGGCGTTACGCAGGATATGTTGGAGCGCATCACAGCACTCCGCGAAATGGCAGTGGATGTGATATGTATTGATACGGCGCATGGTCACTCAAAAGGGGTGCTGGATGCGGTGCGGATAGCGAAAAAGGAGTTTCCCGATTTGGAAATAATCGCCGGGAATGTGGCTACGGGTGCAGGCGCGAAAGCTCTCGTAGAAGCAGGTGCAGATGGTGTGAAAGTCGGTATTGGTCCGGGTAGTATTTGTACAACGCGGATTGTGGCAGGAGTTGGGGTGCCGCAATTGTATGCGATTTATGAGGCAGCTTCGGCGATACGAGGGAGTGGCGTACCCATTATCGGAGATGGCGGTATACGACATACGGGCGATATTGCAAAAGCAATTGCAGGCGGCGCGAGTACGATTATGGCGGGTTCGCTCTTTGCAGGCGTAGAAGAATCGCCCGGCGAAACGGTGATCTATGAAGGGCGCAAGTTCAAGATTTACAGAGGAATGGGTTCGATAAGTGCTATGCAAAAAGGTTCAAAAGACCGTTATTTTCAAGATGTAGAAGAAGACATCAAAAAACTAGTACCGGAGGGTATCGAAGGGCGTGTAGCTTATCGCGGCACACTCGCAGAGGTGATGGTGCAATACACTGGCGGCTTGCGTGCAGGAATGGGATATTGTGGCGCGAAAAATATTGAAACATTGCAAAATGCACAATTTGTGAGAATCACCGCATCGGGAGTACGCGAAAGTCATCCGCATGATGTGACGATTACGAAGGAATCGCCCAATTATACACGACGATAAGGATTCAATATCTTCGCCAAATTTTGAATTACAAATTAATTTAAATTTTACTTTGTTTTTTTGTTGATAATTAAAAATTAACAAATTAAGTATTTTTTATTATTCAAAAATTTTATTCAAAATTAGCGAACACATTGACGATTAAGTTATTATAATATTTTTTTTAAAAATAAATATAAACTACTATTCGTTAAGCATTAATAAAAATCTACTTACTGCAATTTTAAGTTTTTCCTCACTTAAATCCATATTCAATCCTGAGAATTTTGGCAACTCACGAATGGCAATTTCCAAGTCTAATTCATGTTGATACTGAGTAAAAAATATGTTTTGCTCATCAAATCGCTTGGCGAGATATTCCTGCTCGGTTTGTCCGGGCGTGGGAACGAGGATGACTTGTTTTTTTTGGAGTGCCGCTAAATCCATCAAAGTACTGTAACCGGAACGTGTAATGACTATATCGGAGGCGAGCATGGCTTCGTTGAGGTCGTTTTTGGTGAGATAAGCTAGGGTGTGTATGTGGTCATTTTGAGTGCGGGTGTTGCTGTCGGTTTTTCCTTTGACGATGAGGGTGGTATAAGGTGATTTTTGGACTTGTTCGATAATTTTTTCTTCAAAAAAAGTACGCTGTGGTTCGGGACCGGAGAGAACGGCGATGATGTCGTAACGTTTTTCGACTACCATTTTTTGCATACGCGAGAGGATACCTACATAACGCGCATTGGCTAGTGTTTGTCCATGTGAAAGTGTGCCGGAAAGGTTGGGTTCGCTCTCCACATCAGGTATCCAACATTCGTGATACCGCCGAATGAGCCGCCGGTTATTCCACTTGGCGAATGTACCTAAACCCAACAGCATTGGTACTTTCAAGTGAATTTGATGCGTCAAAAACACGCACGGAATCTGTGCCGACCAACAACCAAAGCGATTGTCGGAAATCAATCCATCCACTTGATATTTACGAATAATTTGGTCAATGGCATGTTGTTCACGCTGCATAGCGCGTAGGATTTTGGGCATTTGCCAAGCCATATTCCAGACCATACTGCCCGTACCGTAGCGGATATTGTAGGGCGGCAATTCGAGGGTGAGCAAATCGGGATATTCTTTTTCGAGCAGCCGCAGGGCGCGTCCGTCGGAAGCAATAATGACTCGTGCGCCTTGTCGCCGCAACTCATCTATGATGGGCATACAGCGCGT
>CALCMV010000272.1 GCA_937967535.1 uncultured Saprospiraceae bacterium | reverse complement strand
GCGTGGCACGAGCCACTATGCAGGCTAAGTCTAAGATGCCGAACAGCCACAATGTATTTTTCAAGGCATCAGGTGAGTACCCGAATCGGGCGACCGTGAAGGGTGGATACCGCAGGAACACTGAAGACCGCAATCTTCGGTCATAATCTGCGAAAAGCTCATCTACAAGACAGCTATAGTCTCAAGCTGAATTTTTTTTTTATCAATCCATAGTCGATGGTCGATAGTCAATAGTTTTTATTGTAGAATTTCATTCATACGCTCCATATAATTTCTATTTAGGGTAATATCATTATGACCCGAATTATTGAGCGTATTCAATTCTATTTCGGGGTATTTTTCTTTTAATTTGTGTGAATGTTTAATCGGAATTAAGGTGTCCACATTTCCATGAAAAATGAAAACCGGACATTTTACTTTTTCCAAATGTGTAGCCGTATCAAATTTATATTTGATAATGGTATTTGGAATGATTTTTACCTTTTCTCTTATCAATGATTTTAAGCTGAAATACGGCGAATTGAGCAGTAATTTAGCAGGAGAATTTTGAGCGGCTATTTGTGTAGCCATACCTGTTCCCATAGATGTACCTGATATAATAATTTGATTATCAAGGAAATATTTCTTCAAATAATCATAAGCCAATTGTGCATCACTGACCAATTGCGCTTCACTTTCAATCTTGCCACCACTTTTTCCATATTCACGATAATCAAGGTATAATACGTCATAATTATTTTGAACATACAATCCTGCACCTTGCCCCCAATCGTGTATGGCACCACCATTTCCATGCAAAAATAAGACTGCTCCTCTCGTATTGGTAGATTTGAAATGAAGTAAATTCAATAGGACATTACCCTTTGTCGTGAGGTTAATTTCTTCAAATGGAATATCAAAATGAAACCTATAATCTTGTTGTAATTTTGTAGGATGAAACAGTAGTTTTTCCTGCAAAAAATACAAAATCACACAGACTACAAGATACAATCCGATGAGGGTGAATAGCCACAATTTTATTTTAGTGTACATTTTATGAATGCTTGGCTCATGTAGGAAATCAGGTGGAACGTAGGTTGATTTCCATTTTAAATTGAAATAAAATGCTGATAATCAATTCTATAAGGTTTTCGAAAACCTTGTAGAATTTGGGCTTACGTCACATTCCACCTGATTTCCTACATGAGCCGAATGCTTTTAGCAGATTAAATCAAGATAGCAAAATTGCTTGATTTTACGTATATTTGGAGAAAATTTTGAATTTATGACAATTGCAGATAAAAAATTAAAAATTATAGAATTGGTGGCGAAGACAGATGATGTAGGCGTATTAGATTCGGTGGAAGGCTTATTGGAAGATGATTTTAGTCACGACCATTGGGGGAAAACCTAAGCAGCGAACAAAAAACCCGTATCAAGCAATCTATGGATAGCATCCAAGCCGGGAATTTTAGAACGACCAAAGAAGTTATGACTGATTTGAGAAAAAAACAGTTAGAAGAAAATGAAAAGACATCGTAAAACTATCGGTTCAAACCCTCTACTTTCACGATGTCTTCAAAAAATCCGCGAAACGAATCACGAATCAACGAATCACGACTTTTTCAAAGACAAATAATCTAAGAAATACAATAATTTCACCGAAAAGAAATTCGATTGGTCGCCTGTTACGGTCTCCCCAAAATTGCGGAAAAACGAAATATCGGTATCATTATCTGCCCTGATAATATTATTTTTCCAAACCACAATCAAGCGGCTACCCGGTGTAAATTCCCAGTTGTATATAAGGTCGAGATTGACGGCATTGAAGCTCGTATTATTATAAGCAAGACCGTCTTGGTCAATACCATCGTAGGTAGTCGGGCGGAGTTGCCCCTCTTCGTCGAGCAAGTGATATTTTTGATAGACCACCTTCGTCCAGTTATGTCGCGCCCGTAGAGTGAGTCCCATCCGATTGGTAAAAATATAGCTCGCATTGAGTACATTTTCATAATTATCAATATTGCGTCTTCCGAAAATGATGTCCTCATCCGTCCAGTGTTCTACATAACCGGTGTCAAAATTGCCATGTCGGTAATTATAGCTGTAATCCATGCGCCATTTGTCCGAAATAATAAAAAACGGACGCAGCCCGAAGCGATAAAACCAACGGTCTTTCTCGAATACCGTACCGGCACCAAAATTGGCTTGCAGATAGATTTTTTTGCGTTGGTCGGTGCTAAAAAAACCACCTGCCCCCAAGAAGCCGGGCATATCGTAATAGCGTTCATTATCGGTGCGCGTATCGTCATAATCGTGTGAACCAAAGGGACTTGCAAATACCCAAGCCCCCATACTCATAAAGTTTTTGAAGGTGGCATTGAAAAATGGATTGACACTAAACTGCCGATAAGCAAAAGGTTTGTACAAGGCATTATATTCGGCTGATGTGCCAACACTCAGGTTCAAAAACCGCCCGAAAGGTTTATAGATATTATAAACCGCAAAGCCTTCCACATTATGCGTATTATTGCGCCGCAAAAAGCCCAAATCATTGTGGTCATATTGGTCAGAAACGATGGTGTGTTCGATGCCGAAATTGAAATTACCGCTTGTTTTTCGGAGACCAAATGCAGTTTGAAAACCGAATTCGGGATTTTCAAAATTCGTGAAATATTTCTGGCTCAAAGCCCCGGCACCATCTATCGCATAGGTATTTTTTTTGTTGGAAATGCTAAACAAAGCACCCGTCACATTGGCTTCGTAATTATTGCCGCCACCCTCTCGCCAAACGTTGGTATTGACGAGCGTTAGAAATGAATTATTCTTCAGATTTTGGTCAAAAACCAATACATTATAATTCGTCAAGGGGTTGGTTTCGACCTCGCGGCGGATGCCTTCCGCATCTTCGAGCATCGCCGTTGTAGGGGCAGTCACCGAATTGAGAACGCCGATGCCCAAGCCGCTTTTTGTACGCCCTGATACCTTCGTGGAGTTCAGTAATTGTACGGTTTGCGGATTGGAAACGATGGTTTCGCCCGATTCATCTGCCTCATCAATCACATCAAAAAAACCATTAGGTGTTCCCCCGATTCGGCGCGAATAAAACAAATCACCTTTGCTAAACAACTCCGTTCCTTCCGTAAAAAACTGTCGGTTTTCATCAAACTGCACCTCAAAAACCTGCAAATTGAGTATTTGGTCATCCGAAGCCGCTTGCCCAAAATCCGGTATCAGAGTCATATCCAAGGTAAAGGCATCATTGATACCATATTTAATATCCATACCTGCATTAAATCCTCTGTTCCAATTATTTACTCCGGCTTCATTGTGCGGAAAATGATTAGCATTTGCTGCGATAAAAGGATATAAAAACAAGCGCATCGGAGAGTTGATATTTTCCATACCCTTCAAATTGCCGAATTGATTGAAGAAGCCGTTGATTTCAGGGTCAACGTGTTTCCACCAAGTTTCTTCGCCAATTCTGCGGTCGCGGCGTTGAAAATTTACCCACCAATCCTGCACCTCTTTTTTCGGAAAACGCAAAGCCGCAAACGGAATCCGCATCTCTGCCGTCCAGCCCTCTTCCGTAAATTGAACATTACTTTTCCAGACAGCATTCCAATTTTCGTCCTCGCCATTTTGCGAATATTTGGCGTCAAATTGCACACCCGCAGTCGTCACAATAAAGCTCTCACCATTCAAACCGCTACGATAGGCATCAATGAAAATACCAATATACGAAGCATCGCCAATCTGGTCGCGCCCTGCGAGTCCGCGTCGGATGCTGTCGGGGGCAGCATCATACATTTTCGCACCTATGTAAATAGCAGCGTCATCATAAAGCATTTGTATCTCTGTCTCGTTGGTAGCGGGTTTGCCGGGGTCGGGATTTCTCTGTACAAAGTCGGTAGCGATAGGAACAGTCTGCCAAATAGCATCGTCAAGTGAGCCGTCTATTTTTGGGGCTTCTTCTATGCGAGTGATTTGTATGCTTTTTGAGGCGTGGTTAGCGTCTTGGGCGAATGTTGTTGTCACAGCAAGGGACAACACGAAGAACATATATCTCATATTGTGTGGATTACACCGTACAGGCGGTTTCAACCGCCATGTCGCAGTAGATTTAAAAGGTTTTTATCAACACATGGCGATTGAAATCGCCTGTACAATTAACGCGAATCATTCATTTTGCTACAACAAACGACTACGGGAGTTAATTAGTTCGGGAATCAACTTAAAATGATTTCAATTTGAAAACTTATATTGTTTAAAAAGACAAGACTCTCTGCAAAAAGACGCACCAAAGGTTCATTTTTTTATTATATGAAAGCAAATATTTTCGATGAATTAACACGTTTTTAGGACATTCTTAACACATTGAGGCACACCAACTTCTGCCCTACGTACACTTACATTTATTGCTAATGTGACAAGGAAAATTTATATTTATTTTCACTTGACATTAACAATAAAAATACTTTTACATTAAGAATTGTTACAGTTTTCTTAATTTGATGCTCAAATAAAGCGCAAGCAGAGGGACATAGATTTACCTTTGATAAATAAAGAGAGAAAATACAGGGATTGTCTTGGGAGAGAAATCTACTTGGATTTTTCTTCTAAGGCAGTTTTGAATTGGTGTATGTCAATTACATTTACTTTTGGAAATTCGATGTTTCTGAGTACGTTGAAATGTTTGTCATGAGAAACGATATAAGTGGCATTGCAGGCTATTGCACAGTCCACGAATTTATCGTCATCGGGGTCGGCATATATAAAATTCCAGTAGAAATATTTCGTGACGTACTCTACATTGACAGCATTCTTGATAATTGTTAACACAAAATTTGCCGTTTCTATATCAGTATGTTCCTCAATGATTTCGGCGTATTCATCAAGTATATCTGTCGTTACACATAAAGTGTATTCTTCATCAATAAATTTTTTGAATACCCAATAATCTCTTGCTGTTGGAGAAATTGAAACCAACAAAACATTAGTGTCAAGTACAATTTTCACTTGGAAGATTTTTTATAAGGAGTTCGCATATGCGTATTCAAAAGCCTATCCATATCCTCATCCGTCCAATTTTTTTCTTCCCAAATCTTAGTTGCTTTCTCCTCTAATTTTTTTGTATAATACTTGACAATCAATCGTTTAAGGTCAATTAATTCCTCATCAGGTATATCGTTTGCAAACAACTTCAACAGTTCAAGTTGTGCATTAGACAATGGATAATTTAAAGCTGTCATAATCTAAAATTGAATAGTGTTATT
>CALCMV010000271.1 GCA_937967535.1 uncultured Saprospiraceae bacterium | reverse complement strand
GCACTCACGATTGTCACTTGCATTGGTTTTGCCATTACGATTGTGAGTATTCAGTTGTTGAATTATTTGAGTGGAATGTGGCAGCCGATTTATTTGTATTTAGCATTGGTGGCAGGACCGATATTTGGATTGATGATGTTGGGAACATCACGTAAAACGATTTTGTAAATCGTTCATTACAAACATAACGATTTGCAAAATCGTTTTAGATTATTCTACCCAATCCGCTATAAAAACGTTGGTATCGCGTGTGCCGCCGTTATTTCTATTAGAGGAAAAAGCGAGTTTTTTTCCATCAAAAGAAAACATCGGGAAGGCATCGAATGCTTCGTCGAAAGTGATTTGTTGCAAGCCGCTACCGTCTACATTAATCATAAAAATATTGAACTGTCTGCCGCTTTTCGAATGGTGATTGGAAGAGAACAAAATCTTCTCGCCCGACGGATGGAAAAACGGTGCCCAATTTGCCTTACCCAATTTAGTGACCTGCTTCATTCCCGTACCATCTACATTGCAGACGTAAATTTCCATATTCGTCGGTTGTACCAAACCTTTAGTGAGTAGTTCCTTATAAGTTTTCATATCTTCGTCGCTTGTGGGGCGCGAGGTACGGAATACCAATTGTTTGCTATCCGGCGAAAAAAATGCGCCGCCGTCATAGCCCAATTCGTCGGTCACTTGCCGCACATCAGAACCATCAATATTCATGGTGTACAATTCCAAATCGCCGGAACGGGTGGAGGTAAATACGATTTTTTTGCCATCCGGCGAAACGGTGGCTTCGGCATCGTAGCCGGGGGTCTTGGTCAGTTGTTTTTTCAAATTTCCTTGTAAATCAGCCGTAAATATATCGTAACTTTCGTAGATAGGCCACACATATTTTCCATTCATAGAACGCATGGATTCGGGGCATTTTTCATCTTTCAAATGCGTGGAGGCGTAGAGTATCTCCGAGTTGCCGGGCATAAAATAGGAGCAGGTTGTACGTCCTTTTCCGGTACTGAGCATGGGTGCTTTTTCGCTTTCGTAACCATTCGTTGACATCATAAAAATCTGGTCGCAGGGCGCGTCCCACTTTTCATTGGCTGCCTGAAAAACAAGATTTTTATTGTCAAAACTGAAATATGCCTCCGCATTGTCGCCACCAAAGGTGAGTTGCTTCATATTGGCGAGGTGCTTTTCTTGCGGGTAGATGTGCTTGACTTCTTTACCGGTGTTTTCTTTTTGGGTAGTTGTTGTGTTAACTTCTGATTTACAGCTAATTAAAAAAATAATTGGAAGTAGAAAAAGGAGAAACCTCATGGTATTTTTAATTTATAATTAGAGCATGTTCATAGTGAATAGTTCATAGTGAATAGTTCATAGGCACTTAAAAAAAATTTGAAACCAACATGTTGTCGATAAATTTACGATGTTGGTTATCCCTCCTAAGGAGGCTTAAATTTGTCCCGTATAGTTATCGGGAGAATTTGAACTTGTTCTTAAACTTAAACTTTACTTAGGCACTTAGTGATTTTTTGAAACCAACAAACTTAAACATGCTCTTATTGAATTTGTATTGTGTGATAATAGGGGCAAGACTGTTGGCAAAGATAAGATTTTATAATTTTATACGGATGTAAATGCTATAGGAGATAATGATTAACCGTTAATCATTAAAAAAGCCCCATATCTAAGTAAGGTAGGAAGATAGGAGTTTATTGAGTGATTAGTGTTTTTCGTAAATCAACTCATGAACGTTATGAACTGGACTTTGGACATTTTGGAAATTAGGTAACTGGGAAATTCGGGTTTAAATCGTAAGTAATTGATTATCAGTTATTTTATTTTTATTAAGATAAAAGATATTCAATTAATTAAATTTTATAATTATTTGATAAAAACAATTTACCTAATACCAAATTTCCTAATTCCCCAATGTCCAAAGTCCAGTTATGAACTCCTCACAAAAAAAAATCCTCCGACATAATGCCGAAGGATTTCTTTTATAAAACGTTAGTTACAATGTTTCTATTTTCTCATCTGTTTTCCGACTCTAGTAATCGGATTGGTCTCTGCTAACGTATTACAAAGCTCTTATTATAAGTATTTTGATTGTACATGAGTGTTAAGGACACATGATGGATTCCTTTGGAAAGTTCTTTGGCACTTATCGGAGTGGACAACTGCCCTTCGGTCAAATTTGTTTCAGTTTTCCAAACAATCGCCCCTCTGCTATCTATGATTTGAATCAAGGCATCTGTATCTTTTGCTACAAGTGGGAGTTTGAGTGCAAATTCACCGGAATTCGGATTTGGAAATACCTCAATATCTCGCTCGTTGCCCAAATCATCAAAATACTCCGTAACCACCCAAGAATACGATTCTGTACCATCAGTATCAACTTGCTTGATACGATAGTAATTATTCCCTTTTACCGGGTTGGTATGCAAAAACGAGTACGAAGTTGATGTATAAGTCGTGCCACTGCCGGCTACTCTCTCAATACTTTTAAATTCACTATTAACATCGGTAGCATGTTCAATTTCAAAATAAGCATTATCTTTTTCGATGGCTGTCGTCCATTCGAGTTGAACTCCCGAATTATTTGCGGATGTAAGAAACTCCACCAACTCAATCGGTAAGTTACATATTTCCAATCTACCCTCCATATGGTCTTCACCAATAGGACCATCCTCATAGCTACCCGCAAAAATGGTAAAATCAACACCACAAACATTTTCTACGTAATTAGAAATATTTTCTACAACAAACTCTAAATCAGGTTTAAGTGCATTGTGTTTTTCTGTATACAAATCGTATACTCCGGTAGGCGACACCGGAAAAAATTCCGGTGATTCATCTTCGTCAGAAGTGTATACATATATCCCAAAATCACTGATATCATCCATACGCGATACGCCGATGTATACATCAAAATTGCCGTCATTCCCATTATCAAAAGCAAGTATAAATCCCTCTGTATTGCCCAAATTGCTATGGTCGGTACCTTGCAAACTACTCAGCCAAGACGAGGTAGTTGAAGCGTCTCCATCTCCATCGGCATCTCCAAAAATACCTGCAAAGTCAATTCCCACATACAGTTTATCCGTAGTTGGTTCGTAAAAGAAAAATGCTGTTTGCATATCCCAACCCGTCACTGTACCCGCAGGTGCAGCAGCAGGAAGCCCTACATCAAATACAAAATCATTGAAATATATGTATCCCGGAGTATTAATAAAGTCAGTAGCAGCATTACCCGTAAAAACAGGTACAGACTGTGAACTAACGGATGTATGGAACATCAAGCCTATCAGAAGTGTGCAAATGAGTAGTAAATTAACCTTTCTCATAAATTAATTTTTTTTAAGGAATGTAGCAAAGATAAATGACAACTTTGCAGTTTCCCTTTTGATTAAAAGCGCGAAAAAAATGTTTTGAAAAGATGATATTTCGTGTAGATTTTAACTACATGCACGTTTTAACGGAAAAAAATTGTGGGTGGCTAATCTATTTTAGGTATAAATTGTGACTGGAATGAATAAAGTAAAACAAAAGGCAGAACAAATATAAACAGGCTGTTTCAAATATACAGACAGGAAAGAATATTGATTAGATTTTTAAATTAAAATACTGAACATAAATCAAATAAACAGCTCAATAATTCGGCATATAAACCATAATTTTTACTTACTAACAATAAGTACTATGTGATAATTTTTATTTAGAAAATTTCTAACTGTGACTATAAAAAATCATTCATATATATGATATAGTTCACAGAAAATAAGAAAATATTATACTTTTTGAAATTAAATTGGGCTATCAGTTCATAGTTGCCAGTTCATAGTTCATAGTTTTTTACAATTCATTGAATAACATCCCGATACCGATAGCTATCGGTACGGGATTGTAAATTACTGATTATCAAAGTTGAGCAAACTTAAACGGGTAGCCTTAAATTGGACTTTGAACATTTTG
>CALCMV010000270.1 GCA_937967535.1 uncultured Saprospiraceae bacterium | reverse complement strand
TACGCCGTCACCGATAAAAGGATAGCCTGAAATATTGACATCGCCCGTACCTACATATACGATGTTTGGGTCGTTGGGGTCAAGCACAATATCGCCGATAGCAAGAAAGGCTTGGTCGTCAAAAATGGGTGTCCATTCTGCGCCGCCATTGATTGTTTTGAATACGCCGCCGCCCGAAAATCCGGCATACATAATCGCTTCATCTTCGGGATTGACAGCAACAGTATTGACGCGTCCGCCGATATTCTTCGGTCCTTGTTGAGTCCATTCAGCATCAAAGCCTTGTTGGTTGGCTTTTAATTTGATGTCTTGATTTACCTTATGCAGTGCTGCCGTGTATGCTTGTATATCAGGCGTCGCATCCGGGTAGGCACGTTGAATAAAGAGATGCTCGGCAGGGCGAAATTTTTCTGCCATCCGGTCTTTGCCCGGCTCCATCGTCTGACAATTTGTAGTTGTCAGACGATTCATTTCGTCCTTGTTATTTTCTTTTTTTTGTAATAAATAAATTCCCGCGATAGCGGAAAACAACATGAGTGTAGTAAAGATTATTTTTTTCATAACCGTAACCCAGACATTCCTGTCTGGAAATATTTTTGGTTCTTTGACAATTTTTACAAAAAAGAAAATTAGCTCTTATTTAATAAGATAATATGTTTAAATATTTTTATGCCAATTCAAGACGCATAAGGTTGATTGCTTATCTAAGTTTACTTGCGAGGTTTACTCGTCTGACGAAGGTTTTTATGAAATGTAGTGATTTATCTCATAAAATATTCGCACTGAATAAAGGAATTCGTCTGACGAGTCTTCATTTAGGCAAAGTTAGACGGATAGCCTGCAAGGCATTTTGAAAATGCCTTGCATCTACATGAAAAACCAGTTTTTCACCCCACCTGTTATTCGCATACCTTTTTAAAGTTTACACCTATCCTTTTCAAAATACTACAAACCCTAACTTTATACTTCTTTAGGTTAAGAATCGAACATTTCGACGAAACCTTATCCGCTTCCCCTTGTCATCTGACGACTATGTAGCGCGGTACTTCCAGTCCGCGTCGCATTCGTGTGTCCATTACATACGCGAGGAACGGGCTGGAAGCACCGTTCTACGTTTTAGTCGTCAGACGAAGGTGATGATTCAAATGTATGGCTTGTCATTCTGCTGTGTGTTTTCATTCATTCGTCGGACGATAGAGTATTTTACCTACTATTGAAAAGATATGGAAATGAAATGGTGTGATTTATGCTCCCGCATGTGCTTTGGTTTGTCGCTTGGTGGAATTGTTGGATATGAAGTGGTTGGTATTCAACATCTTAAATACATTTTTTATCAAAAACATTATTTTTTTTAAAAATTATTTTTACATTGCACAAGCAGAACAAACAAACTCCTGATAAAATTCAATGCTATGAAAAAATATCTCTCTGTATTACTATTAATCAGTGTTTTCTTTTCCACAAAAGCTTTCACTCAAAATACTAGCCTTTCGGTTAATGAATTAAATCAGAATACAAGATCTTTTGATAAAGATGCTATGAACTGGCAACTATCCTATGATTTTATGGGCATTAACAAAGGGGTAAAGCAGGCTACTTGCACAGGAGATGTTACCCCACCAACGATTTCTTGTCCGCAGAATTTATTTATACAGGCTACAACTAGTTGCGAAACATTTCTATATGCATATCCCTACAATCCGGCTTTTGACAATTGTTCGAGCGTATTGGTGCAGTATGACCCGCCGGCGTGGAATTATTTTTCGGTAGGAACGACCACAGTAATCTATACCGCAACTGATGCATCAAACAATGCGTCTAGCTGCACCTTTGATGTAATCGTAACCGAAAATATACCTCCGACCATATCCTGTCCACAGGATTTATTTGTACAAGGCACAGGCAGTTGCGGAGCGATTGTATCTTATCTTTATCCTTCGTTTAGTGATAATTGTTCGGGCGCATCGGTGCAGTGCTATCCGCCGCCGGGAAGCCTTTTCTCAGCAGGAACGAACACTGTGACCTGCATTGCAACTGACCTATCCAATAATAGTGACTATTGTTCATTTAATGTATTTGTATCGAACAATACACCTCCGGTCATCACCTGTCCGCAGGATTTATTCGTGCAAGCTACAAGTACGAGCAATTGCGGAACAGTAGTAGATTATCCTTTTCCTTCGGTCAATTGTCCGGGCGTAGCGATACAGTGCTACCCGCCACCATTGAGTTTTTTCTCAGTAGGAACGACCACAGTGAGTTGTATCGCTACGGATGGGGCAAATAATACGGACGCTTGTACCTTTGATGTATTTGTAACAGATAGTCAACCGGCGTTTATTTCCTGTCCGAATGATATTGTGGTGCAGCCGGACCCCAATACTTGTAGTGCTGTAGTAGCTTGGGCTGACCCTATAATTTTTGACGATTGCATTAGCAATCTCGGAAACATCTCCTGTTACCCTCCATCAGGTAGTACTTTTCCTGCCGGCACACACACCGTATTTTGTATAGCTTATGAAGATGGTTTTATTATAGGTCCTTCCTGTGAATTTGATATATTGGTTACAGACGATTGTTTTGCCAATTGCCCACAAAATCTTCTTTTGAACAATACAACAGTAACCGGTCTGCATCAGGCTCAAAATTCGGTCATTGTCTTCGATGTTACTACCGGAACAAATACAACTTTTAAAGCAGGAAATTGTATTGAGCTATACAGTGGATTTACTGCTCCTGCAAATGCAGACTTCTCGGGAGAAATAGAAGATTGTACCAATAATTTTGGAACTGATGGAAACCAAAATTAGCACAAAGTTATTTGTATTTGCCTTATTGGTCATCACCCCCGTTTTTCATCTGACGACGGTGCCGGATATTGCTCTGCTGCCCCGTTTTATTTGTTGGTCGCTTACGCTGCTGTTGGGTATATTTTTATTTGTAAAAAATAAATCGCAGACGAATTATCTGATTATACCGGATATAGCGTTTTTGTTATATTATTTTTTTACCGCAATTTCCTTGCTATGGGCTTTAAATACTGCTAATGCTGTTTTTGAAATACAGAAAGTATTTGCTGCCTTAGTTACTTACCTATTCCTGCGGGTTTTATTGCTGCGAACCGAAGGCAAAATCATTCCTTTTATATTGCGGTGTAATCTGATATTGACCATACTCATATTTGCAGTGGTATTTTGGCAGATAATTACACACGAACATTTTGGCAGACTCATTTTTAAGGGATTTAAGAGGGTTGAAGGCTTTTCCGCCCAACGAAATTTGCTGTGTTCTTTCCTGTATTTGACATTTGTTTTTAATGTTTTAGCTGTTTTTTATCATAAAAATAAAAAATGGCGATTGGTGTATTTAATTCCAATAAGCATACAGATACTTATCATATTACTGTTTCAAGTACGGACGGTTTATATGGCATTATTTGTTTCCGGTGCGTGTTTTTTAATTGGTTTTCAATATATTACAAAATTTTTCAACTTAAAAAGGGCAATTGTTTTTCTGGCAATATTATTTGTGTTGACCGGAGGCGTAGTTGCGCGGCTTATGCTCGTTGACGATGATTTTAAAGTATATTTAGAAAAAATAAACATTACAGAATACAGTCAGTCCAAGACAGGTAAGGAGCGTATTGAGATGTGGAAACGTACCGCACAAATGACTCGTGAGCGAGCATTGACAGGGGTAGGTGCGGGCAATTGGGCTACTTTTTACCCTAATGAAGATATTAAAATTCGTGTCGAATACGGCAAATTTACTTTCTTCCAGCGTCCGCATAATGATTTTGTTTGGGTATTTTCCGAAATCGGAATATTGGGTGGATTCGTTTATTTGGCTTTGTTTTTATCCATTTTAATTCCTGCATTTCTATTCGTCAGAAAGAACAAAAATCCTGACGATAGCCTCAAAATTTTGGTACTATTTGTTGGTTTGCTGGGTTACATCGTCATTGCTAATTTTAGTTTTCCGAGAGAACGTATTGAACATCAAATATGGTTAGTACTGATATTGGCTATGATGACTTATTATCTGCGCGATTATTTTCAAAATAAATACACATTAGCATTATCCAAAATAAATAATAGCGTATTACTTGGATTCTTATTAGCCGGACTTAGTTTTAATTTGGTCATTGGATATTATCGTTATCAAGGAGAAAAAGTAATGAAATTGGTATATACCAACCGCGTATCATTGCAAGATAAGGGGCAATTTCTTGAGCAGGCGCAATCTTATTTCTACCAATCAGACCATGTAGGGTTTCCGCTTGATTGGCACGAAGGCATGACTGCCAATACCATGTCGCAGCCGAAAGAGGCACTTCAACATTTCGTCGCAGCTTACGAGCTTCATCCCAATAATTTCAGAATTTTGAATGATTTGGCAGCAGCATATAATGTGGTTGGAAATTATGATGAGGCTATTCGACACTTTGAAGCTGCTCACAAATTTTATCCCGAAGGGGCAGCCACTATATACAATTTGACGATTTTACATTATCGGCTTAAATCGTATTCTACAGCGATGGATTGGGCTGAAAAATTACCTGAAGATTATCCTCGAAAAGATGAATTAATTCGGGAGCTAACTGAAAAACAGACTCAATTTTAACTCCCTTATCGCCTGACGAATCTCTCGTCCTATGTAGCGCGGCACTTCCAGTCCGCGCCTCGCGTATATTTTGTAAATGTAGCGCGGTACTTCCAGTCCGCGCCTCGCGTATATTTTGTAAATGTAGCACGGTACTTCCAGTCCATGTCTTAAATATATCTTTGCCAAACCAAGGTGGAACGGGCTGGAAGCACCGTTCTACGGCTACGCGGACTGAAAGTGCCGCGCTACGTTTAATGGCTTTCCAACCAACTCAAATAATAATTCTCATCTTCAATTCCGGCGGCATGTTCGGTCATCAATAAGGGCTTGAATGTATCAACCATGACTGCGAGTTCGTGCGTTTCTTTCGCGCCAATACTTTTCTCTACCGTACCCGGATGTGGACCATGCGGAATACCACCCGGATGCAGGGAAATCATACCGCGTTCTACGCTTTTTCTACTCATAAAATCACCATCCACATAGTACAAAACCTCATCGCTATCAATATTGCTATGATTGTATGGCGCAGGTATCGCATCGGGGTGATAATCGAACAAACGCGGACAAAACGAGCATATCACAAAGCTGCGTGTGGCAAAAGTTTGATGTACCGGAGGCGGCTGATGCACGCGCCCTGTAATCGGCTCAAAATTGTGAATCGAAAAGGCATAAGGATAGACATAACCATCCCAACCAACGACATCATAGGGGTGATTTTGGTAATGATAAGGATAGATGACATCGCGTTTTTTGATGTAAAATAAAAAATCGCCGCGCTCGTCGCGGGTTTGCAGATTTTGTGGTTTGCGGATGTCGCGCTCGCAAAAAGGGGCGTGTTCGAGCAATTGTCCGAAGTCGTTGCGATACCGTTTTGGCGTGACAATCGGGCTGTAAGATTCTACGATAAACAGGCGATTATCCGGCGTATCAAATTCGAGGTGATAAATAGTACCCCGCGGCACGACGAGGTAATCGCCATATTCAAAGGGAATCTCGCCGTACATGCTATGCAATTTACCCTTTCCTTCATGGATAAAAATCACCTCGTCTGCATCTGCATTTTTAAAAAAATAATCATCCATGCTCTTCGTCGGTGCAGCGAGGATAATTTTACAATCTTTATTCACCAAAACCGCTTTACGACTTTTGACATAATCCGCTTCGGGCGCGATTTTGAAACCTTTGAGACTGCGCGGTTTGAGTTGCTCGTCGTGTATCAATTTGGGTTTGACAGAAAAGGGCTCACCGACCTGCTTTATCTGCGTAGGCGGATTGCAATGGTAGAGGAGCGAATACAAATCCGAAAAACCCTCTGTCGAAAAAAGTTCTTCTTTGTACAATTCGCCATTGGCTTTGCGAAATTGGGTGTGTCGCTTCGGAGGTATTTTGCCCAGTGAATAATAGTGCATGTTTCGTGATTCGTGAATCCGTTGATTCGTTTTAGAAAATGAAACTAAAATTAGTTGTGGTGATTGTTATAACAATGTTTTTGGAAATTATAATATCCACAACCAAGGACATATCATGTAGGGACAGGGCATGCCCTGTCCCTACATGATATGTCCTTGATTAAATTCCGACCAAGCGTTGCAGACCATCTATAATCAATTCGAGGTCTTCGGGATAGTCTACATATTTAATTTTCTGGTCGCCGTCGTAGCCCCAAATCCCAACCGTAACCACCTTTCGCAGCGAACCATATTGTACGGATACCCGCAAGGGAATCGGTGTGGGCTTTTTACCTTTTCGTTTGACGCAATCCGTTGTGACACAATCATATAAGTTTTCGTAATCAAAGAATTTTTTATTGATAATAAATTTGACCAATCGCTCCATTTCCTCTCTGTCTACTTGCTTGGTGGTCTTTATCAAACCCTTTTGTACGCTTTCAAATTCTTTGACAATTTCGCCGTTATTTCGTAGAATGGTAAAGTCTTTAATTACGGGATCCAAGCCTCCGTAGAAGCCACCGCCAATGACTGCAATTTCGATAAATTCGACGACTTCTTCGGGTTTACTTCTCCGTTCAAAGCGGTCTGCTCTTTTATTTTCGCGTTTGTCCCGACGGGCTTTTCTGCGCTCTCGCCTACGCTCGCGACGGACATCCCGTTTGCGGCGGTCAATGGCAATAATATCGCGTATTTTAGCTTTCGCTTTTCCTTTTGCCAATACATCAATATCGGGCAGTTCATTGGGGCGTTTGACGAAGGGCGCATCTTCGTCGCTGACCAACACAAAATGGTATTGATAAGAGGCATTGCCCAGCGAAAATTCCAATGCCATATTCTGCTTGGTCAATTCTGCTATGCGCCACCAACGGATATTCCGAAATTTGTAAAATATCTCGTTTTGGTCTTCATTCAGTACCCAAGCACCTTCGGCATTTCTGCCATTGAGGTAATGCTCAAAACTGTAATCGTGCCGCAAGTGTAGATAATAATCGTAAGTTTCATCTGCTTTATGAACGATATTATTGGTCTCCACATGCTCCGTAAAAGCGTATCGCCACTTGGTTTCGATAAGGTCATTTTCATTGACAGGCGGATAAGTACGCTTGGGGATGGAATCGGTCTGTGCTTGCATAGTGATATACAAACAATTGATAAACAGGAATATGATGAACTGTCGTAGCATTGTTCAATTTAAATTCAATGTAATTTGACGGTTGATTTGGTTTGAAAGGTAAAAATAAGGTTTTTATATCACAATGACATATGAAAACACTTGCATGATGAAGGTTTTTAATGTGATAATGGAATGGAAATAGAGGAAAGCGCATCTTTTTGAATGAGTTTAACTAAATTTCGTAGTGACTGATTTACAGGCTGACCGGAAACACTGTACTGACGACTTTAGTCGTCAGGTGAATTTTATTTTAATGGCTAGCCGTTTAAGTTTGCTTGCGGGATAGTACTCGTCTGACGAAGGTTTTTGTGAAATGTAGTGATTTGTCTCATAAAATATTCGCATTGAATGAAGGGATTCGTCTGACGAGTATTCGCTTTAGGTAAAGTTAAATGGGTAGCCATTTTAATTTTTAAATTACTAAAATTCAATTATTTATGAATATATTTTCATTTCACGCGACGGCTAAAGTCGTCGGTACGGTATTCGCGGTCAGCCTGTAAAGCAGCCACTAGGGCTACTTCAATAATTCGGGAAATTTCTTTTGAAAACGTTTTAAACGCGGAATAGAAACGCCAACGATATAAGGTTGGTTCGGGTTGAGTTTTTCATAATCTTGGTGATAATCTTCGGCAGGATAAAATTTCTCAAACGGCACTATTTCTGTAGCAATTGGTTTGTTGTATTCGCCGGAAGCATCGAGTTTTGCTTTAAAATCTTCTGCAATTTTTTTCTCCTCATCATTTGCATAAAAAATCATAGAGCGATACTGCGAACCGTAGTCGGGATGCTGCCCGTTGACCGTAGTAGGGTCTTGCGAACCGTAATACACCTTGACAAGCGTTTCAAAACTCACCACTTCAGGGTCATAATAGACTTCGATGGTTTCGGAATGTCCCGTTGTACCTGTGCCGATGAGTCGGTAAGTTGGGTTGGGATGCTGACCGCCCGCATAGCCCGAAATAGCTTCTTCGACACCGCGTACACTTTCATAGACCGCTTCTACACACCAAAAACAACCGCTTGCAAAATAGGCTTTGGCGTATTTGTCCAATTCATTAGGTGTTTTTTTTACGACTTTAACCGCTTGGTGTTCAGCAGATTCTATGCTTGAAGAATCATTGGTGACACCGCAGGAAGTAAAGAGTATTAAGGTAGAAAACAACAAGATATATTTCATAATAAATATGTTGAACGATGAATTTTTACGAATGTTTATCTCCGTATTTTTACTGGACTTTGGACATTGGGGAATTAGGAAATTTGGTATTAGGTAAATTGTTTTTTATCAAATAATTATAAAATTTAATTAATTGAATATTTTTTACCTTAATAAAAATAAAATAACTGATAATCAATTACTTATGATT
>CALCMV010000269.1 GCA_937967535.1 uncultured Saprospiraceae bacterium | reverse complement strand
AACCATTAACCATTAACCATTAACCATTAACCATTAACCATTAACCATTAACCATTAACCATTAACCATTAACCATTAACCATTAACCATTAACCATTAACCATTATCCATTAACCATTAACCATTCTCTCTCAGTTTTCTTCAATTTACTTACTACCAAATCATAAGAATGGTCAATTAATTCTATCAAAAAATCATCATCCAAACTTCCCTCAAAATCAATGGTGTTCCAATGTTTTTTACTCATATGGTAGCCGGCTTGTATTTCGGGAAATTCTTCGCGGAGGTCGAGGGCGCGTTCGGGGTTGCATTTCAGATTGACGGTAAAACCTTCGCCCCCCAAGCCCGTCAGCGCAAACATCTTGGTCATCACTTTAAATACCAAAGTTACCTCATCAAAAGGAAAACTCTCAGTAGCACCGGGTTTTGACAAACAATAAGTTCTAAATTCTTCTATGTGCATGATTAGTAATGAGTAACGAGTAAGGAGTTCAGATTAAAATAAGTCTTAATTTGTGACCCGCAAGCCACAACTATTTTTTATTTTTGTTGGTAAAATTACAAATTGGCGTAATTTTAGTCATCAAATAATGTTAACTTTTTTTGAGGAATCACGTAAACAATGCAATAATGCTTAAATGCTACAATGCTACAATATTTTAAACGAATGAATTTTGAATGAGTGAATTATTTTTGATTGGATAAAAATTCACAATGAAATATAGTTATTTTTAATTAATTAAAATTATTTTATTGTTTTTTTTATTTAAAATTAATAGATTATAAATTTTGTTTATTTCAAAATAGTAAAAAATACACATTTTTATAATAAAATAATTATAATAAAATATAAATTAATCAACATTCAAAATTCACTCAATCAAAATTCATTCATTAAAAACATTGTAGCATTATCGCATTTAAGCATTGTATGTATAACCATAGACCAACATCATCTTATGAAATATTTGTACACGCTTTTTGCGTTTTGCTTTTGCGTTTTGCATCTTTCTACTGCTTATGCTGACAATAAACCTGAAATTTCTGATGCCTATACCTACGAATGGTCAGATGGCAGTTATGCTGCTTATAATAATCTGGTCATCGAAAATGTTGAATCGGTAGATATTCCCTGTTTTGGTGGTACACGCGGTACGGTGACGATTGATGTATCGGGCGCAACACCGCCGATTACCTACGATATTGGCGTAGCGGGAACGGCTACCGTAGTGGATACGAGCTTCACGTTTTTTCAATCATTGGATGCCGGTACCTATAATTTGACAGTAACGGATTCTGATGGTTGTGCGGCATTTGATACTTTTGTTATCAGTGAGAGTTCGCCCTTACAAATTACTTCGACACCTATCGGCGAAACATCGCCGGGGGCAAATGACGGTTCTGTATCAATTTGTGTGCAAGGCGGTGTATCGGGCTATATCGTTACGGCTATGCCAAGTACAACGGTGATGCAAGTATCAGGTGCATGTGATGGAAATTTTGAAGCGAATAACCTACCCGAAGGTACATATACATTTACGATTCAAGACCAAAACGGCTGTATCGTAACCGATGTAGTGACCGTAGAGTCAGGCACTTGTGCTGCCAATGTGGTCTCGTCGGTTTCTAGCCCTAGCCCACTAACTGTTTGTAAAGACGGAATGGCAGATGAGGTATTGTTGGCAAACGATATTGGTGGAATGGTCGGTACCGATTATGCTTATGTAGCAACGGATGTGAATGATGTCATTGTACTGTGGAATCAAAGTGCCAATTCTTATAATATTGACCTCTTGCCGCCGGGTGTTTATCGTATTTACGGTTTCAATTTTCAAGGTATATTGACCGTACCGGTAGGTAGTCCGGTCGGCGATATTAGTTCCTCTGCCGATTGTATTTCCTTGTCGCAGGATTTTGTGACGGTAGAGGTAGTGGCACAGCCCTCTGTTGCTGTTGCGGGAATAGATATTACCCTTTGCGGACCGAGTGTGGTGACGCTTAGTGCCGATTCGGTGGCAATAGGTACGGGAATGTGGACGCAGGTATCCGGCGCAAGCACTACGATTGCAGATAATTTGGCAACGACTACGGATGTGAGTGGTTTGGTAGCGGGTTCGTATGAATTTGAATGGTCGGTCAGCAACGGCATATGCCCGCCTTCGCGTGATACGGTGGATGTCTTGATTACCGATACTGCCATTGAAATTGAGGGCATTACCATCATTGATGAAACTTGTAATACGGACAATAACGGTAGCGCAACTGTCACTGTATCAGGTGCATTGCCGCCGATTACTTACGATATTGGTATTGGAGGATTGACGGTAAATATATCGGATACAAGCCACACCTATATGTCATCCCTTCCGGCGGGCAATTACGCTGTAACGGTGACGGATGCGGCAGGATGTTTTGCGGTAGATTCATTTACTATCAATCAACCTGATTCCTTGTACATTCTGCCTACGGTAACGGCTGTCACCGAAATAGGTATGGACGATGGTATCATTGTATTGTGTGTAGATGGTGGTGTGCAGCCTTTTACGCTGACCTCAATTTCTCAAATAAATATTGATACTATTGAGGGAGATTGTGATGGTAATTATATCATTGACAGCCTCGCGGCGGGTGAGTATATATTCAATTTACTGGATGGTATAGGATGTGAAGTTTCCGAAACGGTGGTTGTTGCACCCGGCGATTGTGCGATTCGCATTGATTCGGTGGTCGTGAATAGTAATGTTTCCTGTTTTGGTGATAATGACGGACAATTGACCGTTCATGCGGATGGTAGTAGTTCGGGCAATTATCAATTTAGTATTGATAATGGGGCTACTTTTACGCCTGCACCGGCTTCTCTTTCTTTTACAAATTTGACGGCAGGTATATACGATATTATTGTGATAGACGAATTGGGCTGCCAAGATACATTTGTGAATAATTCGATAATGGTAAGTTCGCCTACTGCGTTTGATATTGCACAAATTAATACCATTGATGTCTCTGCACCCGGTGCCAATGATGGCGAAATAGGCTTTTGTGTCACTGGTGCTATGCCTCCTTATACTGCGACTTATTCGGGTGTGAATACGGGAATGTCAGGTACATTTAGCTCGGTCGTTGGAGTTTGTCCGGGCAATTTTAGAAGCGTAAATCTCCCCGGCGATACTTACATAATAGAAGTAAGGGATGCCAATGGCTGTATCGAAGAATTTGAAGTTTTTGTGGATGATGTGGATTGTGCGCCTTTCTCATTAATTAATACAATTCCGAGTCCTGTTGCTTGTAATGGCGACAGCACCGGTACGATTGAAATGATTACTTCGGGCGGTTTTGCGCCTTATACATTTGTTATTGATGATGGAGTAAACTCGGATACTTTATCCGCCAATGCTCCAAGTTTTATTTTCAGCGATTTGCCCGAAGGCAGCTATACCCTTACGGCAATTCATTCGGGCGATTGTATTGTACAAAGTACGGCTATCATAACCGAACCCTCGCCATTATCAGTAAGTGTCAGTACAATAAATGCTACGGTGGTAGGCGGTACAGATGGAGAAATTTGTATTACACCTATGGGCGGTGCGATGTCTTATACCGTAACATCCGACTGTGGCGTGCCTGTCCAAATGCCGGGCAATTGTGGGGGTACTTACCATATTTCCGGTTTGAGCGAGGGAGAATGTATCATTACGATTATAGATGATGCCGGTTGTATTATCAGTACCTCCGCCGAACTTATCTCTCCTTCCTGTGCAGGTTTTTCATTGGTCAGTGTAACGCCTACGGATGTAGCCTGCGGAGGTGCAAATGATGGCTTGATTAGCATTGAAGTAGCAGGAGGCGAGCCTGATTATCGTTATTCGATTGATGGTGGAAATAACTTTGTTATGAGTACGGATAACGAATATACGTTTGAAAATTTAAGTGCAGGAACTTACCAAATACTTGTAGAAGATAATTTGAGTTGCGAAGTAGCCTTTAATGCAGTAACGATTAATGAACCAGAACCCATTTCTATCGAAGTAGAAATCACGCCAAGCTGCTCTGATACCAATAGTGGGAACATTGATGTCACACCTTCCGGCGGAACAGGCACCTACGTATACTGGTGGAATACAAGCGATACAAGCGAAGACCTCGACCAACTCGCCGCAGGTACATACGCCCTTACCGCAACCGATACCAATGCCTGTATGTTTGCCACTACATTTACGGTAGACGAACATCCTGTCATTGACGTGAATCTTGGCACCAACCAAATCATAGATGCCGGCGATTCCATCCAACTTATGCCAAACATCAGTGCTGTACAAAATTTCACTTTCAGTTGGGAACCTGCCACTGACTTGAACGACCCGCTTTCTCAAACACCCTGGGCAAGCCCTCTAAGCACAACTACCTACACCCTAAACGTAGTTTCGGAAGAAGGTTGTAGGTCTTCCGACGACATTATTATCACTGTCAATCCGGCACGTCAGGTGGTTGCTGTACCAAGTGCATTTACACCCAATGACGATGGGGAAAATGATGAATTGGACATCATCATACAAGGTAGTTTTGAACTAATCAGCTTCCATGTATTCAATCGCTGGGGCGAAGAAATCTTTTTTACAGACAATGCCGGTACAAGATGGGACGGCACCTATAAGGGTGAACAACAACCCGTCGGTACTTATGTATACGTCATAAAATATGCAGATAATTTTGGAGCTACAATAGAAGAAGGCGGAGATGTGACGCTATTGAGATAAAAAGGCTCATCTAGGAATTTAGTGGAACGTAAAACGATTTTGTAAATCGTCTTGCATTGAAATTGGAGGATGAGCGTAAGTCGTCGGACATTTTCAAAATGTCAGACGACAAGATTTCTTTGTTATCTATTTAAAATCAATTA
>CALCMV010000268.1 GCA_937967535.1 uncultured Saprospiraceae bacterium | reverse complement strand
ATAAAAATAAATAAGTTATTTTAAATTAAAAAACGAATGTACTCGTCTGACATTTTGAAAATGTCCGACGAGTGAGCATAACTCCCAAAGTTAAAAAAGCAATACATATAACGCTTCCGCAAAATATGCAGAAGAACCATTCCAAATTTCCTAATTCCCCAATATCCAAAGTCTAAGCACTTAGCAATTTTTTGAAACCAACATGTTATCGATAAATTTGCAATGTTGCTTATCCCTCCGAAGGAGGCTTAAATTTGTCCCGTATAGCTATCGGGAGAGTTTGAACTTGTTCTTAAACTTAAACTTAAACTTAAACTTAAACTTTACTTAGGTTTTACGACCCTTTTAATAATCGAATTGAATTATTGGAAAAGAAAATGCGAATTGATAATTCGTTTTAGAACTGTTCTAAAATAATCCTATTTTACCTGTTACTTTTATATTGTTGATAGAGTCTTTACCTTTGCAGACAATATGAAAGTTCCCTTTGAGTGAAGATAGATAAATATCTTTGCCAAATGATGAATGATGAATTACAAATGATAAATTTTTAATCATTCAAAATTCAAAATTCATTCATTCAAAATTATTTATGAAAATAACGGATTATCTGGCGGAAAAAAAAGATGAAACGGTTATCTCTTTTGAGATTTTACCACCATTAAAAGGCGGGAGTATTCAGTCAATTTTTGATTCGCTTGACCCTTTGATGGAATTCAAACCACCGTTTATTGATGTGACCTATCATCGGGAGGAATACGATTACAAACAACGTCCGGGAGGGTATTACGAAAAGACTTCTATACGCAAACGTCCCGGTACGGTGGGCATCTGTGCGGCGATTATGAATCGCTATGGCGTGGAGGCTGTACCGCATTTGATTTGTGGTGGTTTTACGATAGAAGAAACGGAAAACGCACTAATTGATTTAAGTTTTTTGGGCATCAATAATGTGTTGGCACTCAGGGGCGATGCACGAAAATTGGAGGGTAGATTCATCCCCGAACCCGGTGGTCACAATTTTGCGATTGACATGGTGCGGCAGATTGAAAAAATGAATAAAGGCAAGTACCTCGAAAGCGAAGGACAGCCAACGGATATTTGCATCGGCGTAGCAGGTTATCCCGAAAAACACTTCGAAGCACCCAATATGAAACTCGACATGCAATTTCTAAAAGAAAAGGTAGATGCAGGGGCAGATTACATCGTCACGCAGATGTTTTTTGACAATCAAAAATACTTTGATTTTGTGGATTTGTGCCGCGAGTACGATATTAATATACCGATTATTCCGGGCTTAAAACCCTTGACCCGCAAGAGCCAAATTTTGCGCCTGCCGAGTATTTTTTATGTCAATTTTCCCGAAGAATTGGTAGAGGCAGTGATGAAAGCAAAAGACAAAGCAGCCGTCAAGCAAGTAGGTATCGAATGGTGTATCCAGCAATCTAAAGAACTGAAAGCCAGAGGCGTACCATGCCTGCACTACTACACAATGGGCGATGTAAGTACCTTTGTGAAAATAGGAAAAGAGGTGTTTTGACGGTAGACGGTGGATGGTAGACGGTTCTAACGCGGGGTAGTACGCGAGTTTTTTTTGGGGTGAAATATTTTAACGACTGACTTGACGACAAATACTAACGAAAAAGCCAATTTTCATTTATGAAAATTGGCTTTTTCGTTTATATCCGCCCACCGTTAAAGTTGCTTGCGTAACCGTGCTACCGGAATACTCAATTGCTCCCGATACTTAGCAACCGTCCGGCGGGCAATATTGTATCCTGCTTTTTGTAGTGCATCTTTCAATTTTTCATCCGAAAGCGGCTTTTTCTTATTCTCGCCTTCGATAAGTTCCATCAGGATTTTCTTGACTTCGAGTGTCGAAACTTCCTCCCCGCTATCTGTTTGCAGCGATTCTGAAAAGAAATCTTTGAGGCGTTTTGTGCCAAATTCCGTTTGTACATACTTGCTGTTGGCTACCCGCGAAACCGTCGAAATATCCAAACCTGTAATCTCTGCTATATCTTTGAGAATCATCGGTCTAAGGCTTTTTTGGTCGCCTGTCAGGAAAAAATCGTATTGGTATTGGAGGATGGAGTACATGGTTTTGTACATCGTTTGTTGGCGTTGGCGGATGGCATCAATAAACCACTTGGCAGCATCTATTTTTTGTTTGATAAACATCACCGCTTCGCGTTCTTTTTTCTCGCGTTTGCGCTTGCCGCTACCGCCATAAGATTTGAGCATTTCCTTATAATGCTCACTGACGCGGAGTTCGGGGGCATTGCGCGAATTGAGGGTGAGGTCTAGCTCGCCGTCTTTATTTTGAATGATAAAATCGGGAACGATATATTGTTGGATGCGATTGGCACCTGTCGAGTAGCCACTTCCGGGCTTAGGGTTGAGTTTCAAAATCTCATCAATGATGACCTTCAAATCTTCTCCCTTGACACTGAGTTGTTTTTTGAGTTTTTCATAGTGTTTTTTTGAAAATTCTTCAAAGTGATTTTCAATTAAATTAATCGCTTTGTGGATGATTTCGTGGTCGGTATCTGCATCTATTTCCATGTGTTTTCTTTGCAATTGCAACAATAAACTCTCTTGCAAATCACGCGCTCCTATGCCCGCCGGTTCGAGGTTTTGCACCACTTTGAGCAGACGTAAGACCTCATCTTCAGCCGTCATAATATTTTGAGAAAAAGCCAAGTCGTCCACGATTGCAATCGGTTCACGACGCAGGTAGCCGTCATCATCAATACTTCCGATAATTTGCTTGGCAATCTGCTCTTCATTTTCATTTAATTTGACCAAGCCCAACTGACGTTCAAGATGCTCATGGAAAGTATTTTCTACCGGAATGGGAATAGACTTATCCTCCTCATCTGCCGAATAATTATTGGCACTCAGTTTATAGCTTGCCGTATCATCTTCGAGATATTCTTCAAGATATTCGCTGAGTTCTATTTCCTCTTCGCGGGTATCTTCTTGTTCTGCATCTTCCTCATTTTCAGCGTCTTCCTCTTTTTCTTTGCTGTCGCCGAATCCGAGTTCTTCCTCGTTTTCCTGCCCTTCGTCGAGTGCAGGATTGGCTTCCAACTCTTCCTTGATACGCTGCTCCAAAGCCGCCGTTGGAACTTGCAACAGTTTCATCAATTGAATCTGTTGTGGTGACAGCTTTTGCTGCATCCGCTGCCCTAAATGTTGCTGAATTTTTCCACTCATCTTTAACTCGTAACACAGACATTTTTGTCTGTTTGTCCATGCAGCACAGACAGGAATGTCTGTGTTACCTGGGCATTTTTAATCTGTTTGTGAATCGTTTCAATAGACGCTTTTTAACGGCTACTGTCACCACAATTTATGAAAAAAACGCGACTTTATCAAAAATCATACCGTTTTTATTGTTTTTTTAATAAAGAAATGACACTAATACAGCAATCCAAATAGCCAAATCGGAATTTTATTAGCCGTTTTAAAATCCCAATTATCGGCGATGGTGTAAGCATTATCCATTTGTACAATTTGCTTACCTTGCTTCGATTTTCCGCCAATTTCAAAAACATAATGATTATCTACAAGCACATCGCCACCCTTTTCAGCATAATTCACTTGATGTACGGCTTTCAATTGATTGATGACAAATGTTTCACGTACAGTCCCAATATCAAGCGTTTTAGGCGCAATAGAGTAAAGTAGATTGGTATTTTCCAAATATATCTTATCCGGTTTTTGTAGTTGTGTAATTCCTTTTCTCGGATTCTGTAAAAGTGTCAATACATCTGCACTTTGCAAATGATAAATATATTGCAAAAGCGTAGCCCGATATATCGCAGTGCGTTCACTTAGTTTTTGAATATTGGGTTTGAATGGAGGGGAAGTCGCAACCGCAAGCAATAATTGATAAATTTTACGAATATTTTTAACATCAATATTGTGTAATTGCAAAAAATCGGATTCTATCACTACGCGTATCATTGCCTCTACGCGGTCTGCATACCAATCTTCGCCCTCTGTAAAAAGCGGGTAGTAACCTTGCTGCAAATACTCTCGGAAATAAACATAAGGTTTGAAATCCGTACCTATTGATTGTATAATTGAATTAGCATTTTCCAAAATGTCACTTAATGAATAGACAGGAATATTGATTTGGTATTTCAGGGCTAAAAACTGCCGAAACGACAAGCCTTGCATCGAAAAAATAATTGCCCGACGGCTCAAGTCTGCTTTACTTTTTTGAATATTCAATATGGATGAACCCGTAAAAAATACCTGCATATCGGGATAGGTATCGTAGATATTTTTGACCTCAATAGCCCAATTAGGATATTTATGCACTTCATCCAAATACAAATAAAGCCCGCCTGTACGGTAAAACTCCTCCACTACATCCACAAGTTTATTCTCGGTAAAATACACATCATCCAAGGATAAATAAATTGCCTGCTCACTGAATTGATGTACCATTTTGAGGTGCTGCAAAAATAAGGTCGTTTTACCGATACCCCGCGCACCTTTTAATCCCATCAAACGCACATTCCAATCTAATTTTTGAAAGTCATCTCGTTTGAATGTTGTCGAAACGCGCTCAATCTTTTGATTAGAACGCAACTTTAATTTTTCCATTTTGATGAATTGATTCATCATTTTTTTATTAAAAATGATGTTTACATCCAACAAAAATACTTATTTTACCCCAAAAAAGCCACTCCAATCCATTTTTTCCTCAATTCGCCGTACTTTTATCCAAGAGTTGATGAGTTGATGAGTTGTCGCTTTCATCAACCCGTCAACTCATCAACCCACCAACCCGTCAATTCAATAACACGTCAAAGATGAAAGCAAAAAAATCATACGGTCAGCACTTTTTGAAAGAAGAAAGCACCGCAAGGCGCATTGCAGAGAGCCTTGCACATACGGATGCCTACGGTGAAGTTCTTGAAATCGGACCGGGTAAAGGGATGCTGACTCAATTTCTGATAGACCGACCTTACCAACTCAAAGCGGTAGAGGCAGACCCCGATATGGTAGCCTATCTTGCAGAGGAATTTCCGCAACTCGAAGGGCGTGTCATATTCCAAGATGTGATGAAGCTCAACCCTAGCGAGCATTTTGAAGGACAATTCGCGGTCATCGGCAACTTCCCGTATAATATTTCCTCGCAAATACTTTTCAAAATCGTCAAGTACCGACTGCAAATACCTGAAATGGTCGGCATGTTTCAGAAAGAAGTCGCAAAGCGCGTGGCATCGCCGCCCGGTTCAAAAGAATATGGCGTTATCAGCGTGCTTATACAGGCGTATTACGAGGTCGAATACTTGTTTAGTTTGTCACCGGGCGCATTCAATCCGCCGCCCAAAGTCAAATCAGGCGTAATACGACTCACGCGACGCGAAAACCAAGATTTAGGCTGCGACGAATCTCTCTTTCGCAGCGTAGTCAAGATAACCTTCGGACAACGCCGCAAAATGCTCCGCAAAACCCTCCGCGCATTTACCAAACATGAACGACTGCAAGCCGACCCTTTTTTTCAACGCCGCCCGGAAACATTGAGCGTTGAAGATTTTATAGACATTACAAAGTGGCTGGAGGAGATGCGAGATACGTAACACAGATATTCCTAAAAAAATACACTTATTACGTTACGACAAAATTATTCGTGATGATAAAACAAAAAAAGCGCGAAAGCAATCGCAGAGAATTTATCAAAAAAAGTACTTTGGCGGCTATGTCTGCTATCTTGGGAGCTAAGATAGTTTTTGCGGATAATTTTCCGACGGGAATGATACCGGCGGGACTCGCGCATACTTCAGAAGCATTTAATTTGCCGGGCAAAAGCCCCAATCTTGTCGTACTAAATGATAAACCAATCAACGCAGAAACCCCACCGGAGTATCTCGACGACGCGCTAACGCCCAACAATTTATTTTTTGTACGAAATAATGGCTTACCACCCACAAACATCAATCTCAATAACTGGACACTAAGCATCGAAGGCGAATCTGCCCGACAAAAAAAGACCTATACCCTCGCTGAATTAAAATCAAAATTTAAGCATTACAGCTACCAACTTACTTTGGAATGTGGTGGCAATGGCAGAAAAGAATTTAACCCACCGGCAAAAGGCAATCAATGGTCAACCGGAGCAGTTGGTTGTGCGGAATGGACGGGTGTGAGACTCAAAGATGTGTTGGAAGATATTGGTATCAAAAGTGATGCTGTTTATGTTGCGTATTACGGAAAAGACACCCACATTTCGGGCGACCCCAAGAAAGTTGTTATCTCAAGAGGCGTTCCGATAGCTAAGGCATTGGAAGAAGAAAGCCTCATTGCATGGGCGATGAATGGCGAAGATATTCCAATGCTGAATGGTTATCCGCTTCGCTTGGTTTTTGGTGGTTTTCCTGCTTCGTGTTCGGGCAAATGGCTGTCCAAAATCGTCATTCGCAATCAAGTACACGACGGACCCAAAATGACCGGACAATCCTACCGCGTACCCTGCAAATCTGTTGCGCCCGGCACCAAAGTCAACGACGAAGACATGTGCATCATAGAGGGTATGCCCACCAAGTCGCTCATCACCTATCCCAAATCAGGCGCAATGATTCGGCTCGACCAAAAACTCCCCATCAGAGGGAAAGCATGGACAAGCACCGAGCAAGTAAAATCAGTGGCTTATTCGATTGATTTTGGCGTAACTTGGCAAGCATGTCAACTCGAAAAACCCGCCAATCGCTACGCTTGGCAGCCATTCAGTGCCAAGATTGAATTTCCACAAGAAGGCTACTACGAAGTATGGGCAAGAGCAACCGATATATCAGGCAATTCACAGCCGATGCTTTTACCGGGATGGAATCCGAGAGGCTATCTCAATAATGCTTGTCATCGTATAGCTATTAAAGTTCAAAAATCATAATTATGAAGATGAATCTGCTACGTGATTTACAGCGACTTATTTTACTAACGCTTGGTTTGTGGCTTGCTGCATTCATCTATGTAATCGTGGATGATGCGGATGTAAAATGGCATAAAACACCGACTCCCATAGCCGATTCAGGGGTAATTGTGGGCGGTGACAAGGATGATGATTTTGATAAAATAGTAAACGGCATTCATGTACAAACGGGTTTGGTATATGATGAGGGATTCGATATTGTACGAGCAACTTGCACAGCTTGTCATTCTGCTAAATTGGTCACACAAAACAGAGCGACCAAAGAAGGCTGGCGACAAATGATTCGTTGGATGCAAGAAACGCAAGGGCTTTGGGATTTGGGCGAAAAAGAACCCCTCATTTTGAATTATTTATCTACCCACTACGCACCCGAAGCAAGCGGCAGACGGCAAAATCTCGACCTAGCCGCTATCAAATGGTATATACTTGATGTTAATGAAAAATAAGAGATTTTTGATTTTTGATTTTTGATTAAATTTCGGGTAGCGAAATTTTCCTCATATTTTATATTGACTTGATGTAAAATTAATGCTTAATTAATTGATTAATAAGTGATTATAAAGAATATTAAAAGTCAAGAACAGTAAATTGTAAATGACTCAATCAAAAATCAAAAATCACCAAATCAAAAATCCTGTTGTTTTTTTAAGAATTTATTAATACTTTTACATAACTAAACACAACCATTGTGGATCACAATAAGAAAGTACTCATTACAGATGATGTACATCCGACTTTGTTCAAGCACCTAGAATCAGTCGGTTATCATTGTGAATATCGTCCCGAGATTCACACAAACGAAGTCAACCAAATCATTGCGGAATATACAGGCATCATTATCAACAGTAAAATTACCGTAGATAAAGCGATGTTGGATAAGGCTGTCCGGCTCAAATTTATTGGGCGGCTCGGTTCGGGCTTGGAAATTATTGATTTGGACTACGCAGCAGAGAAAGGCGTAGCGGTCTATAATTCGCCGGAAGGCAACCGCAATGCCGTAGCCGAACACGCATTGGGGATGTTGTTGGCACTCGCTAATAATTTTTTGCAAGCTGATGCTCAAGTACGTCAAAAAATATGGCAACGAGAGGCAAATCGCGGCTTTGAAATCATGGGTCAGAGGGTTGGTATCATTGGTTTTGGGCATACGGGCAGTACTTTTGCGACCAAATTAGCCGGAATGGGTGTACGTGTGCTTGCCTACGACAAGTACAAATTGCGCTATACCAATCATCATCCGTATGTAGAAGAAACGGATATGGAAACCATTTTTCGTGAAGCGGATATTATCAGCTTACATCTGCCACTGACAGAGGAAACGCATCATTTGGTGGATTTGGATTTTATAGAAAAATTTACCAAAAAAATCATCATCATCAATACCTCGCGTGGGAAGGTGGTCAGTACGCAGGATTTGATTGCGGCTTTGAAATCGGGGAAAGTGCGGGGTGCATGTTTGGATGTATTTGAAAATGAAAAACCGCACACATTTAATGAAGACGAAAATAATGAATATAAAAAATTGTACGAATTTGATAATGTGATACTTACGCCGCATGTAGCAGGTTGGACTTTGGAATCAAAAAGAAGATTGGCAGAGGTACTAACAGAGAAAATTACTTCGAGTGCGCGAGTAAAGAGTAGTGAGTAGCGAGTGCTTGTTTTATGAGATAAAATTATCTTAAAAAACGACAACTCGCTAATTCGTAACTCGCAACTCGTAACTCAATTGTCATAAAGGCTGCCATGCAGCCAAATTTATAGTTAAATTATTTTTTTATTGATTAACATTTTATTAACATTGTGGCTTTGATTCATGTGATATTCGCTCGGAATCCGTTGGGAGATTCGTTATTTATTTTTACGATAAAAAAACAATACAAATTCAATGAATAAGGAATCGGCGGATAACGAATAAATGAAACAAAACAATCAATGAGTTAACGAAATTATGTTGCGATGAGTCGCAATAGTTTTACGGTTGATAGACCACGCACCATTTTTCTATGGATTAGGGACTAACAACTATGAACTAAAAAACTACTATTCAAGCTTATGATACGTTACATTTACTTGGTATTGACTTGTGTGTTGGTGAGTACATTGGCATATAGTCAGTCATCTCAGTCCATACAAGGACGCATCTATGATGCCGAAACCAATGAGGGCTTACCCTTTGCCAATGTGATCCTGCTCAAAGACGGGATTCAAAAGGCAGGAACAACGACCGACCTCGACGGAAATTATTCTTTTACGGGCTTTGACCCGGGTGTGTATGATGTGGAAGCTGTTTATGTGGGCTATCCCAACGCACGTACTACAGGTGTTAGTGTAAGTGCGAGTCAATCTTTGCCTTTGGACATAACAATGAGTGCAGAGCAAGGAGTTGACTTGGATGTGGTCACAGTCACAGAGTACCGAATACCTCTTATCAGACAAGATGAAACCGCCTCCGGTAATACACTCGGTGGCGAAGATATTAAGAAATTGCCTACACGTAGTGTGGGTACGCTTATTGCTACTACGGCAGCCGTATCGCAAGATAAAGAGGGTACGGATGTGAGTTTTAGAGGCGCACGTGAGGGCGACCAGATTATATATGTAGATGGTGTACGTGTACGTGGACGTTCTGTACCGGCACAAGATATTGAGCAAATTCAAGTCATCACGGGTGGGGTACCTGCCTCTTTCGGTGACGTGACGGGCGGTGTAACCAATATCGTGACCAAAGGTGCTGCCAGCCAATTCAGTGGCGCAGTGGATTTGGAGACCTCGCAAGGCTTGGATGGCTTTGGCTACAATTTCGCAACGGCGAGCCTTTCCGGTCCGCTTTGGAAGCGTACCGCAGGTTCCAACGGGGCTTCGAGAGAAGAAACGATACTTGGTTTCCGGGTTTCCGGTCAATTTATCACTCAGGCAGACCCGTTTCCCTCTTTCTTAGGGTCTTATCGCGCTAGCCCTAGTGTAGTAAGTAGCCTGATGGCAAATCCGTTTGCCGAAGATGGTACTACGCTCGCTATAGACAATCTTTTGCAGAGTGACGTAGAACGACTGACCGCCCGCGAAAATGCACGTGATACAGACTATTCCATCAATGGTAAGGTAGATTTTGTACCGACAAGCGGCATGACGCTTACTGTCGGTGGGCAGTATTTCAATTCAAATGCCAAGCAAGCCTTCAATACTTATAAATTGTTGAACTATGACCGCAATCCGAGTTTTATTGAGAACGATTGGCGGGCATTTGCCCGTTTCCGTCATACCATAGGAGGCAATTTATTGGATTTGTCGGATGAAGAACGCGAAGCGCGTACAAGTGCCTTGATTCAAAATATCAATTACTCTCTTCAGTTTGATATTTCGCAGAATAATGATTTGTTTCAAGATATTGTACATGAAGATAACCTGTTTAATTATGGTTATGTGGCAGGAATTGAGCGCGACTTGCAAAATGCTTACACACCTACTTTAGATTCATTTACCACAACTGATGGAGTTACACACTTTGACGTTCAAAACCATACCGGTTTTGTAGGACCTATCACCGGATTTACACCATCTGTCGATAATGCCGCACTTGCTGCTTACTACGACGGCGACGCCTTGATGGGTACTATCAACGACCCGTTTATCAACGGTAGTTTTGTTAACTCTAATTTTAACCGTTTCTTATTTACGGCTGCCGGAGTTCCACTCAATACTTTCCAGATAGGGCAGCAAAACCAAATCGGGATAACTGCCAATGCAGGCTTCGATATAGTAGGTAAAGGAGCAGATAAACCGGGCAAACACTCTATTCAATTTGGTATTTATTACGAACAACGATTGGATAGAAGTTACAGTCTTAGTCCGGCTGCTTTGTGGAATATTGCCCGCCAGCGTATCAATGCAGGTATAGTACCCACAGAGAATTACACACTGGACGGTGATAGAATTACTTATGACTATGCCAATGTAAATACAGATTTCGGTAGAAATTTCAGAAATACATTTGGCATCCCGCAAAATCAACCGGTCAACGTAGAGAGCTTCACACCCGACCAATTATCTTTAGATATGTTCTCTGCTGATGAGTTAATTAATGATTTTGGAAGACTGCGGTTGAGCTACTTCGGATACGACTACCTGGGCGAACAACTTGGTACAGATGTCACCTTCAATGACTTCTTCACAGCGAGAGATGCAGATGGTGTATTGACGCGCCCCGTGGCACCGGCACAGCCCATCTATGCGGCTGCATTTATTCAGGATAAATTCTCTTTTAAAGACTTATACTTCAACTTGGGGCTGCGTGTTGACCGCTACGATGCCAACCGCATGGTACCTGCCGACCCACTTTCACTATATGCCACCCAATCGGCTTCGGAAGTAGGAGGCGAACACCCTGAAACGATAGGTGACGACTTCGTAGTATATGGCAATCAAGAAGCAGGAACTATCTCCGCTTATCGTGACGGTGAGCAGTGGTTTGATGCCAATGGAAATGCAGTGAATGATCCGGTCGTTATCTTCGGTAGTTCGGGAGATAATCCGTACTTCGACAATCCGAATGATATTGCTATTCAGGTAGATGGCTTCGACCCCACGGGTTTTGTAGATTTTGAGCCGCAAATCACCGTAATGCCGCGTATCTCATTCTCCTTTCCACTATCCGAAAATGCAGGTTTCTTTGCTCACTATGATGTGCTATCAAGAAGACCAACGCAGACTTTTGCAGACCCTCTGGATTACTACAACTTTGAGCAAAGCCTCAACGCAGGAGCTACCATCAATAATCCAAACTTGCGACCTTCCAGAACGATTGATTATCAGGTCGGTTTTCAACAGAAAGTTTCTGCAAGTTCGGCGGTCAAAATTTCCGCTTACTATCGTGAGCAAAGAGACGAAGTCAATCAAAGACAATTCTTATTTGCACACCCCGTAGCTACTTATACTACTTTTGACAATCGCGACTTTGGTACGGTAAAAGGATTCTCTTTTTCTTATGATTTGAGGGAAACCAACAACCTATCCATGAAAGCAAATTATACCTTACAATTTGCAGATGGTACAGGCTCAAATGCCAACCAAAACAGAGGTTCTACCGATAGGGGAGATGTGCGACCATTCCTCCCTTACGATTTTGACCAACGCCACAATATTGCCTTGACGCTTGACTATCGCTACAAAAGTGGTAAAGCCTACAACGGACCTGTCTTATTTGGCAAAAATATCTTGGCGAACACCGGACTCAATGTCTTGACCAGTCTAGGCTCGGGCAGACCATTCACCGCAGCATTGGAAATTATCAATCCGGGAGCAACGCAAGGCTTAAATGGTAACGCGCGTGGCGGACAAGGTGTGGACGGCGACTTCAATGGCGCACGCTTACCCTGGACTTCAAGATTAGATGTCAGATTGGATAAAAATATTCAACTTGGCGGCAAAGACGGTAAAAAACCATTATTCCTCAATGTATATATCCGTAGCCAAAACTTGCTCAATACAGAAAATGTCGTGGCAGTTTACGGCTTTACACAATCAGCTACGGATGATGGTTTCTATGCACCCGAAGATAACGTAGATGACCTCACACGCTTTTTATATAACTTGAGATTGGAGCAAGGTGCTCACTTTGGACTTCCGCGAAGAATCCGTGCAGGAGCCTCTATCTCATTTTAAGATATTTTAATTCAATAATTTACGAAATAACCAACAACGTATTTTATTATTAAAATTTAAAAAGAATAAGTATTCATTCAAATTTAAAATCAAATATGATTGAAACAAGTTTAATTTACATAATAAAAAATTGAGTATCAATTTTTTAAGATGAAATAAGATAATCCAAACTTAAACTTGAACTTATTCTTAAATTTAATTAGTCATGAAAAATAAATTTCTCATAGTTCTTTTACTTATCGCCGGATGCCTGCAAATAGGTACGGCTAAAGAAAAGAATATAATTCCGGGGGGAGAAGCACCACCGCAGGACAACCCTGAAGTTACCCTTCGTAGCGATTGCGTGGCTTCTACTTCTCAAACCGACCTCAATATCAACAACGTAAGAGCCAGACTACTCGGTGGTGGTGATTTGTGGTGGGATTTGAGTGATGGACGTTATATCATACCCAATGTAGATCCCGGCGAGCGTGAGGTATCTTCTATCTTTGCTGCCGCTATATGGGTCGGAGGCTTCGACGGAGCAGGTAATCTGAAACTCGCCGCCCAAACTTACCGACAAACGGGTAACGATTTTTGGCCCGGACCTATCCGCGAAGATGGTACCACAGAACAAAGCATCTGCCAACAATGGGACAGACATTTTGAGGTCTTGGGGTCTGACATAGAAAATTTGGTTGCAGACTATCTTGCAGATGATGACGGCGATGGTTTGCCCGATAATTCGGTCAATGAAGGAGTGCCGGACGCATTGCTGAGATGGCCTGCCCGAAATAATCCGCATTTTCAAGGTTTGGCAGGCTTCCAATTACCTGTTAATACTGACCTTGCACCATTTTATGATGAAAATGTAGATGGTGTTTACAATCCCTTTGACGGGGATATTCCGCAAATCGGCGTGATTGGCTGTGAGGCAAACAGCATCTCAGATGTGGCTTTCGGCGACCAGATGATTTGGTGGCTCTACAACGATGTAGGAAATATCCACTCCGAAACAGGTGCCGACCAAATTGGTATGGAAATACAAGCACTTGCTTTTTCATTTGCTACCAATAATGCGGTGAACAATATGAGCTTCTATAAATACACAATGCTCAATAAAGCAACGGTAGCTTTATTTGATACGTATATCGGGCAATGGGTCGATCCGGATTTAGGATGTTGGAATAATGACTATGTGGGCTGTGTCGTAGATGAATCACTCGGTATTGTTTATAATGGTGTAGCTACAGACGCTGATTGTCAAGGGGTAAATGGCTATGGTAATCGTGTTCCATTATTAGGAGTTGATTACTTTAGAGGTCCTAAAGATGAATTTGGCAATGAAATCGGTATGTCCGCTTTCATTTACTACAACAACAATTTTGACCCGAGTGATCCACCTGCTACCACCAATCCGGAGGAAGCGCAGGATTACTATGGTTATTTATCCGGTTTTTGGAAAGATGATACACCAGTGCAAGAAGGTGGTGACGGTTATATGGAAGGTACTGAACCCACTGCCTTTATGTTTCCTGACGACCCTTCGGATGCAAGTGGTTGGTCAGAATGTAGTGTAAATAACGACCCGGACGACCGTCGTTTTGTGCAATCTTCAGGACCTTTCACCCTCAATCCGGGTGCTACCAACGAGATTATCGTAGGTGCAGTATGGGTGCCGGAAGGTAATTATCCATGCCCTACATACACGCCGCTATTGCGTGCAGACCGTGTGGCACAAGGTCTTTTTGATAGTTGCTTCGACCTTATTGATGGACCGGATGCACCGGATGTTTCTATCATAGAATTGGACAAAGAATTAATTTTGACGCTTTCCAATGGGCCGGGTTCTAACAATTTTAACGAAGAATATATGGAATTTGATCCCTTGATTCCACCGGGATTCCAAGATTCGGTCTATAATTTCCAAGGATATTCCATTTATCAATTATTACGTCAGACCGTTCCTTGTGATGATTTTGACAATTGTGACGAAGCCCGATTGGTAGCTTCAGTAGATATCAGAGATGGCATAGGAACTATCGTGAATTATGAACCATTCGACGAAACACCCGGCATTTTCACACCTACGATTAAAGTAGAGGGTGACGATACCGGAATCCGCCATTCATTCAGAATCACAGATGACAGGTTTGCTACGGGAGATACCCGCTTGATTAATCATAAGAAATACTACTTTACGGCAGTAGCTTATGCACACAATGACTTCCTGACATTTGACCCAAATAATTTTGAAAATACGCAACAAACACCTTATCTGCAAGGTCGTCGTAATATTCAAACTTATACTGGTATTCCGCATAAAAATGAGCCGGAAAATGGTACAGTCATCAATACCCAATACGGTAATTCGCCCGAAATCACGCGCATCGACGGCGAAGGTATGGGTGGTAATTTCTTAGAATTGACCGACGAATCCAGAGAACTTATTTGTGAAACCACTAAACAGGAAAGATTCACTTATCAGGTCAATGCAGGTCCCTTTGACGTACAAGTATATGATCCGCTTAGACTAAAAAGTGGCACTTATACACTACGATTAATTGACGATGACTTTGAAAGTACAGATTTGAAAGATACTATCGGATGGATATTGGAAGGTAATGGCATTGACCCTGTGAAAAATGAAAAACCTGTAGGCTCGGCATATGAGCAGTTGATTCCCGAATTGGGCATCTCTATCTCCGTAGGACAATCGGGCGAAGTCTATGACGACCCGACAAGCAACAACGGCTTCTTTGGAGCTAGCGTTGATTATGCCGACCCGGACGGACCTATGTGGTACACCAATGTTCGGGACGACGGCTTTGGTTTTGTCAGTAATTATATCAAAACAAATGCAGGTGAGCCGGACGAGGCATTAGACCCGAACAGGGTGTATAGTCAGGTACTTGGTGGGGCATGGGCACCCTTCTATCTGACCACAGCGAGTCCATTTGCTATTGGTGGTGGTATTGATTGGTTCGTTACACCAAGACCAGATAATTCATTTATCAATGGTCAATTTACTACAAATGACAACAGACGCAGAAATGCACTACCTAATGTAGATATTGTATTGACTTCTGATAAATCAAAATGGACTAGATGTATTGTAGTCAATTCATTTACAGAATTTTATGAAGACCCGGATATTGGTGGTATTCCACCTGATGATGATGCTTTCTTTAGAATCAGAAATGCACCATCTGTAGACCAAAACGGTCAGCCTGACGGAACAGGCAATGGCATGTCATGGTTCCCCGGTTATGCTGTCAATGTAGAAACGGGTGAGCGTTTAAACATGTTCTTTGGTGAAAATACTTTCTACGGAGGTGATTTCTTGCCGGAACCTGACGCAACGGGAGTTGATATGATTTGGAATCCATCTACTTTCTTCTCTATTACACCTAATCCGGCATCTATTGCAGAACTGTCATTTGGCGCACAACACCACATTTACGTAACAACTACCTTATACGATGAAGGTCAGACACAAATGGAAGGCATTGGCAATTCAAGTAGCATCGTGCGTGCAGCAGCATGGGCAGATGTAGCATGGGTTTCTACAGCACCGATACCGATAGTAGAGTTGAATTCTATCGAAGACGGAATTATTCCAAATGATGTCATTTTCAAATTGAGGGTCGAAAATCCATTCCAAGTGACAGAAGCAGAAGCATCAAATGAAGGTTTCCCGATGTACGAATTTACCATTGACGGCAGTAGAGTAGCGACCACAGGCGACCAAACTGTAGCCGAAAGTGCATTAGACCTGATTAATGCCGTACCGAATCCATACCTTGGATTCTCGGCTTACGAAAACACCAGTCTCGACCAAGTGGTGAAATTTACTAACTTGCCGGCAAGATGTAAAATCAGCATTTATTCGCTTGACGGACGACTCATTCGCACCTTCAATCGCAATGCACAACCCGACCTGAGTAGAGGGACTGACCAATTAGTCACCTCCCAAGATTGGGATTTGAAAAATGAGCAAGGCATTACAGTGGCGAGTGGAGTTTATATCATTCACATTGATGCAAGTGCTTCCGGTTTGGGTGAGAAAGTCATTAAATGGTACGGTGGTATCCGCGAATTTGATACTTTCGGATTGTAGAAAAAGTATTCATGGAGGCATGGTTATACTGCTTCATTGTTAATTAGATTTCATTGAAATAATATAACCATGCAAACATGAAACAAAATTATATCAAAATGAAAAAATATTTAATATTATCAATAATATTCCTTGTCGGGTTCGCTTTTCAGGCAGAAGCCGGCAATCCGGACAGACAAGGGCAAGCAGGGGCATATGAATTGCTGCTCAACCCCTGGGCGCAAAGTTCGGGATTGTATGGTTTGGGGATTGGTCATGTACGTGGTATTGAGTCATTGCGTACCAATCCGGCAGGGCTTTCGGGGGTCAACCAAACCGAATTGAATTTTAGCCATACGTTTTACTTACAAGGTTCGGGTATTGGATTGAATGGTTTGGGTTTTGGTCAGCGTATCGGCGAAAACGGTGTTTTGGGACTATCATTAATGTCCGTTGATTTTGGAGAAATTCCCGTTACGACCGTCAACCAGCCGGAAGGCTTGGGTGTTACTTACGAACCACTATATTTTAATCTCGGTTTAGGCTATTCGCATACCTTCTCGGAGCGTATCAGTGTAGGTGTTTTGACTCGTTTGATTTCCGAACAGGCTACGAGTGATGTGAGTGCCACAGGTGTTGCTTTTGACGCGGGTATTCAGTACCAGACAGGTGGCTTGAAAATAGGAATCAGCCTACGAAATATCGGTACTGCCGTCAAATTCAAAGGTTCAGGACTTTCCTTCCCGACTTTCTCGCCACCGAGCAACGAAAGTCCCGTCACCGGTAATGAAGGTTTTACCTCCGACCCACGCCTCAAAGCATTTGACTTGCCATCTGTATTTCAGATTGGTGGTGGTTATGACATCAAATTTGCCAACGAAACACAGCGCATAAGTATCATGGTCGCTTTTGTTTCCAACTCATTTACCCGCGACCAATTCGGCGGCGGGATTGAGTACGCATTCGGTGAGATGTTTATGGTACGTGCGGGCTACCGCTACGAAGGTGGTTTGCTCGACGATACTATACGCACCAATGTACATACCGGACTGGCAGCAGGGGCAACACTCCAAGTGCCTTTCGGTAAAGACAAAGACTCTCGATTTGGTGTAGATTATTCGTACAAAACAACGAGTCCCTTCGACGGTACTCATGCTATTGGTATTCGGTTAGCGATATAGTGATTTCAAGGAGTTGACGAATTGTTGGGTTGTTGAATCCAAGAATTATCCAATCAAAAACTTGACACTATATAAATATTTTTTGTACATTTGTAAATGAGAAGAACATTTTCCGCGAAATGTTCTTCTCATTTTTTATAAAGCACAGGCTCGTTCTGTGCATTTTTTTCTTTATAAGTTTAAGTTCAAAGCTAAGAGCGTGTTTAAAAATTATTTTTTCCAAAAATAATTAAATTAATATTTTTGTTAATGCAAATTAAATTTTTAAACTTAAACTCATCTTAAACTTAAACTTAAATTTAATCTTAATCTTAATATGACTAATTATCTAACGCAATCCAAATTCGACGAGTTGACGGCAGAATTGGAACATATGAAAAGTGTGGGCAGAGCAGAAGCATCGGCAGCTATCGCAGAAGCGAGAGAAAAAGGCGATTTATCGGAAAACGCAGAATATGACGCGGCGAAAGACGCGCAAGGTTTATTGGAATTGAAAATCAATGAATTGAGCAAAATTCTCTCTAATTCGAGAGTACTCAGGGCAGAAGATTTGGACACCTCGGAGGTACGTGTGCTTTCTACCGTAAAAATTAAAAATACCAAGACAAAAAAAGAATTTGTATATACATTAGTCTCTGAAGCAGAGGCAGATATGAAGCAAAAGAAAATTTCAACCGCTTCACCTATTGGCAATAGTTTGCTTGGGAAAACAGTAGGCGATACGGCACAAGTGACCACGCCACGCGGCTCAATGGCTTTTGAAATATTGGATATTTCCATTAGTCTCTAATCGAATGAAAATTGCAATCATAGGCGGCGGAATTACAGGGCTGACCACTGCACTTGCACTACACAAACTGGGCATAGCATCGAAGGTGTATGAGCAAGCAGAAACCCTAAGCGAAATCGGGGCAGGAATATGGTTGCAACCCAATGCGGTAAAAATCCTAAACTGGTTGGGCATCAAAGATAAAATCCTCGAAAAAGGCATACAACTTCAAAGAGTAAACATCGTCTATCCTGACCTTCGACCTATCAAAAAACTCAAAAACGAATTGCTACAAGACGAATATGGCAACCAAACGATTGCTATTCACAGAGGACGATTGCAGCAAGTACTTTTTGATGAATTTAGCCGATACGGTCAGATTGAACTTGGTAAAAAATACAACTCGCAAAGCACCGAAAACAACAAAATCCGAATTAATTTTTCAGCACAACAGATTGAAGCAGATATAGTATTGGGTGCGGACGGGATTCACTCGCAAGTGCGACAACATCTATTCCCCAATTCGGAAATTCGCAAGACCAATCAAATGTGTTGGCGGGGAATTTCCAAATTCAAACTGCCCGAATCTTTGATGCAGGCAGGGCGGGAATCGTGGGGACACAAACGCAGATTCGGCTTTTCCAATATCTCGCATGATGAGGTTTATTGGTATGCGGTACAAACCATGAATGAGCATAGCCCGGAAGCAGACACGAAGTACATTCAATCTTTGTTTAGAGATTTTTCTCCGGTGGTCAATGAGATTATTGAACACGCCGGATATATCCATACGGCTCAACTCTCTGATTTAAAACGACTTAGAACTTGGCACAAAGGTAATACTTGCTTGCTTGGCGATGCTGCCCATGCTACTACACCGAATATGGGACAAGGCGCATGTCAGGGCATCGAAGATGCGTATTACATCAGCAATTTATTGGCACAAAACAATTTATCGCAAGAAAGCTTCAAAATATTTGAGCAAAAAAGAAGGGCAAAAGTTGATGATATCGTCAATAATTCATGGAGATTCGGACAAGCAGCACACAGCCCCATCATGCAACCTATCATAAAACTGATGATGAAAGCCACGCCCGAAAAAACCCTTACTTCACAAATGAATAAAGTATATCAAGTAGAAGAATTTTAAATGAAAATCTCAATGAAAATGAAAAAACAATGAAAATGAAAAATTTACTCATTCGTCATTATAGCATTAACGCATTTCAGCATTATCGCATTAAAAATATTCACTCATTCACTCATTCACTCATTCACTCATTGACATATGGCAAGCATATTCACACGCATCATTAAGGGTGAAATCCCTTCTTATAAAATAGCGGAAGACGACCATTATTTTGCATTTCTCGACATCAATCCCGTTACACGCGGGCATACGCTTGTTATTCCCAAACAAGAAACCGATAATATATTTGACCTTGATGATGAGTTGCTTGCGGGGCTTCATGTGTTCGCTAAAAAAGTAGCCCATGCGATTGATAAGGCGATTCCCTGCCAACGTGTAACCATGGCAGTGGTCGGTTTGGAAGTGCCTCATGCACATATTCACCTCATTCCTATCAATTCGATGCGTGAATATTCTTTCGCCAATCCAAAACTAAAACTTTCTAAGGAAGAATTTGAACAGATAGCCGCCGACATTCATCGGAATTTTTGATTGCCCTGTAAAGCCGTCAAAAATCAAAAATCAAAAATCAAAAATCAAAAATCAAAAATCAAAAATCAAAAATCAAAAATCAAAAATCAAAAATCAAAAATCAAAAATCAAAAATCAAAAATCAAAAATCAAAAATCAAAAATC